>VBFM01000001.1:2838-5821 GCA_005882595.1 Chloroflexota bacterium | reverse complement strand
GAGCTAGACCCGCGCTATGGCTTGAACCTGGTGCAAAAAGAGCCACGCCATCTGTCTGCATCCGCGGTGTTGCTTGGTGGGCGTGCCACAGGTGGTGCAAACGTCGTTTTGGCACTGCAAAAGAGCTAGAGGGGAGTGAACAACCGTGGCAAATCAGCAGGAAATCGAAGAAACCTACAACTATATGGACGAGGTTATACGTGTCAGCTTCGGTGAAAACGCTGACATTACCTGTGCCCTCTATAACGGGAATTTCTCTAAAACCCTCAAACAGGCGCAACAAGATAAACATGACTACATTCTCGACGGGATCGCTTTCAAACCGGGTGCGAGACTGCTTGACATAGGCTGTGGGTGGGGGCCTATGCTAAAAGCGGTCAAAGAAAGAGGAGGGCATGCTATTGGCCTGACTTTATCTACCAAACAAGTGGAGGCATGTGTATCTGACGGGTTTGAAGTATATCTGATGGATTGGAAAGATATGCGTGTTGATACCTTTGGAAGGTTCGATGGCATTGTCAGCGTTGGCGCGTTCGAGCACTTTTGTTCGGTTGAGGAATATTTAGCGGGGCGACAGGACCAGGTCTATGATCGTTTCTTTCGTTTGTGCCACGAGCTTCTCCCAGAAGATGGGAGGCTATATTTACAAACCATGATGTGGGGGAAAAACGCGCCTCCTTATGAGCGTATCTCGTTGGAAGCAGCGAAAGGGTCGAACGAATATATTCTGGCTCTTTTAGGAAAGTTCTTCCCCGGCTCGTGGCTCCCCTTTGGCGAAGAGCATATTCTTCGGGTTGCTGAACCATACTTTGAACTCATTTCAGACAATAACGGGCGCCTGGATTACATTGAAACGATGGAACAATGGGGCAGGCTCTGGAATTTCACCCTCTCAAATTTCACCTATCCGAATTTTAGTTTCCCAAAGGTACTTGCAGTGGCCAAACTCGTGCCGCGCTTTCTCACAGACGAAAATTTCCGTGCTAGAATGGAGCTACTTCGTAAAGGCTACGACAAAGAATGTTTCAAGCGGGAGCTACTCGATCATCAAAGGATGATCTTTCAGAAAAAGCAGTCGGGATCTCTCACTGCTTCGGCAGAAAACTAGAGAAGGATGAAACATGCAAGATCAGCTTCGTTCCCTGGCGCAAAAAGTCGGAATAGTAGAACCTCGTGTGCAGTCTATACCTGGCACGTCGGATGTTGCTCTCATCTACCCCGGTTCTAACGCCCCACGCGCCTTCGCAAACGAATACGCGGAGTTGAAGCAACTTATTAAACAGAAAGGGTTGTTAGACCAGCAACCGGCTTACTACACCTACAAAATTCTCTTTACGGTGAGCCTACTCGCTGGAAGCGTGATCTTCCTGCTAGTCGTCAACAACTTCTGGCTACAACTCCTGAGCGCTGTGTTTATGGCTTTTGCCTTCGCTCAAATGGGCTTCCTGGGCCACGATCTTGGTCACCGGCAGGTTTTCCGCACCAGCTGGAATACCGAGATGAGTAGCTTTGTGGTCGGCAATTTATTGCTCGGACAGAGTTGGAGCTGGTGGGTCGATAAGCACAATCGGCATCACGGGCATCCCAATCAACCCGACTCCGATCCTGATATTGCTATTCCACTGCTCGCCTTTACTGAAGAAGAGGCTCGTAGTAAGCGAGGGTTTCTGCGGTTTATGGTGAAATACCAGGCATATTTTGTTTTACCATTAGAACTCCTCGGCTGGCTGACTTTCCTGATCTTTAGCGTCCGCTTCCTGCTTGAGAGGAAAGCAAAGCACCCTCTGGCAGAGATGTCGGTAATGGCCCTCCACTACTTGCTCTACTTTGGCCTATTGTTCTCCCGCCTGAACATCTGGCAGGCGATAGTATTCTTTATCGTCCAGCGAGCGCTTTTTGGTCTGTACCTCGGTTCGGTCGCAGCACCCAACCACAAAGGCATGCCGGTTTGGGAGAAGGATAGCCCGCTGGACTTCTTGCGCCAGCAGGTGCTTACTTCCCGCAATGTCAGATCCAATCCTTTGATCGACTTCTGGTATGGTGCGCTGAACTACCAGATCGAGCACCATCTGTTCCCGACTATGCCCAGGAATAAATTGAAAGAAGCGCAACAGGTCGTCAGGGCCTACTGCGAGCAGCACTCCATTGCCTATCACGAAACGGGTATGCTTCAATCCTACCGGGAGATTCTGGGTTACCTGCACGCGGTAAGTGCCCCACTGCGTGAGAACAAGGCCTGACGCCTGCAAGGGTGCTTTTGGAGCAGAACTGACCCAAATACAAGTTTGGGGCTAGCTTACTCGTGAGGCTGAGCTTTCCAGTATGGCGAGTAGCTTGACTGAAAGATCGCTGAGGTTGGGGTCCTGTATCAGGCTCTCCATTGGTAGTTCTATACCCAGACCGTTTTCGAGGCGTTGCCGCAATTCTAGAAGCATGAGAGAGTCAAGTCCCAGGTTGTTGAGAGATACCTGCGGGTCGACCTCGTCCGGCTCAAGGCCAAGTACGATTGCCAGCTCATTTCGCAGGAGCGATTGAAGCCGCGCCTGCCGCTGACCTGGTTCCATAGCGGCCAGCGCTGCTACGCTGAGGTCATCCTCCTCTCGCTGGGCACTCTGGCTCGCCCTAGGAGTCGCCTGTCCCTGCACTACCGAGGTGAGCAATGCTGGCGCCTGCCCACCCGGGAAAGAGGAGAGCATCTGCTGCCAGTTGGCGGGGACAACCACCATTTGCGCAACGTCCTGTCTAAGCAGTTGTTCCAATGCCTCGAGTCCCTGTTGAGGCGCGATGGCGTCTATCCCCCGATAGGCAAAGCGTCGATTATGGTTCGATGGGGCTGTCATGCCCGGCGCTGCCCACGGTCCCCAGTTAATAGTGAGTGCAGGCAGCCCCAGCGCCCGGCGCTGCTGAGCCAGGGCATCTAAGAAAGAGTTGGCGGCAGCATAGGATCCCTGGCCCGGAGACCCGAGCACCGAAGCGAGCGAGG
>VBFM01000001.1:0-2819 GCA_005882595.1 Chloroflexota bacterium | reverse complement strand
GAAGTCCAGCGGCGCGCTCAACGTCAATTTATGCAGATTCCAGGCTCCCTGTACCTTGGGAGCCATAACCGCAGCGAGGCGCTCTTGATTCTGATTGAGCAGCAGGCCATCATCGAGGACGCCGGCGGCGTGGATGATCCCTCGTAGCGGCGGCATCGAGTCGTGAATTTTGACAAGAGCGCCCGCCACTTGCTCTTCCTGGGCCACGTCCCCCCTGGCTACTACAACTCTAGCCCCGGCCTCCTCCAGCGCCGAAATTGCTTCGCGTGTTAGGCTGGTGGCATCCCCTCGTCCCAGCAGCACCAGGTGTCGTGCGCCCTGCTGGACCATCCACTGAGCAACAAGCAGACCCAGGCCGCCAAGACCGCCTGTGATGAGGTACGTTCCGTCTGAACGGAGCGTGACCGGTGCCTCGACCGTGTTCAGGGGCCTCGCGCCTTGCAGGGAAACTACAACTTTACCGATGTTCTTTCTTTGGGTTAAGTAGCGAAAGGCGCCTACTGCATCCTGTATGGGGAAGATGTTGCGCGGAAGTGGTCTGAATGTACCATCCCTGAAGGATTCCATCAATTCGAGGAAGAGGGAATGGATCAGGGTGGGGCGCTCCCTGCATAGTCGATCCAGGTCGATGGCAAAGTAGGATAAATTGTTGGAGAAAGGGTACAGGTCTAAAGGCCTGTTCATGTAGATATCCATTTTGCCGATTTCCAGGAAGCGGCCGTAGGGCGCGAGAGTCGAGAGGCTCTTTGGAATATATTCTCCCGGCAATGAGTTCAGGACGATATCCACACCCCTACCTCCGGTACGCTGTATTACTTCGTCGGCAAAGGCCAGAGAGCGGGAATCCATTACGTGCTTCACGCCGATGTACTGCAAGAACGCCCGTTTCTCGGGACTGCCTGCCGTGGCGAAGATCTCGGCCCCCGCCCGTTGGGCAAGTTGTACCGCCGAAAGGCCCACGCCTCCTGCCGCCGCGTGTATCAAAACGCGCTCACCCTCACCCATTCTTGCCAGGTGGTTCAAGGTGTAATGGGCCGTCAGGAAAGTGACAGGAATCGTCGCCGCCTCCTCGAAGCTGAGGTTTCTCGGCATTGGTACCACTAGAGACGCGTAGGTCGTTGCGAACCTGGCGAAACTGGATGGAGCAATAGCCAGAACTTCGTCACCCACCTGAAATCCCTCGACGCCCTCTCCGACCCTGGCAATTCTTCCACTGCACTCGGCCCCCAATGGTATCGGTTCGCCTGGATACACCCCCATAGCGTTCAGAACGTCCCTATAGTTGAGTCCAGCCGCGTACACCTCGATTTCGACCTGCCCTGGTCCTGGCTCGCTGCGTGGAGTAGGCTGTAACCTCAACGCATCCAACTGGCCCGGCTTCGCAATATCCAGGTGAAACGATGGCGTCGCAGGAATGCTGAGCGCGCCCTCGCCAGGTTTCCAGACCGAAGCATCGCCCGGCACAGGTGCGGCGCGTATGGCGCGGCGGAAAGCGATCTGATCCTCGTTATCCTCGAGCCAGAGTTCTTTAAAGAGCGATTGGACCTCAGCCATTTCACCACTCGGTTCAAGGTCGATGCGCGTACACCGAAGCTCCGGGTGTTCGAGGGCAATAACTCTTCCAAGTCCCCACAATGGCGCCTGAGCAACCGATACCGGTTCCTCTCCCACTGCCTGCGCGCCACCAGTTACCAGCCAGAGACGCGGCGGATGCGGCAGATCTGCCTTTGCCAGCGCCTGCACCAGGAGCAGGACATTGCTGCTGCCCAATATCTGTGCTTCCTCTAAGGAAGCCAGTGTGCTATCCTGGGTGTCCCTCACGGCCTCGAGGCTCCATAAGTGGAGTATGCCGCGACAGGGTGGGTTGTTCGCACTCAGGGTCTCCTGCAATAGCCGTGGTAGATCTGTAGGACTGGTCGGGTCTATCCAGAATTGTTCACATACTGCTTCTGAAGTTTTCAACGCCCCCTTTGGGAAGACCAGAAAACAAGTTTCCCCGCGTGCCTGAAGACGCTCTGTCAGCGCCTGGCCAACACCTCCGCTGTCGGCAAAGATCAGCCAGCTACCTGGGCGACTCGGCTCATGACCGATCAAGGCCTCCTCTATCTGCGGTAGGGCTTGTGGTTGCCACTCGAGCTTGTAAAGCCAATCGTTTGGATTGACCTGGGAAGCGCGCCTCGTATCGCTTCCCAGTCGCGCGAGCCGCAGGCCCAATATCTCCGCCACTACCTGCCCGGCCTCATTGAAGAGGCGAACATCGCCTTCCAGTGTATTCGCGTGCAACGTTGCTCCTGGCCGGAGAGTGGCATGGCTCCACAGATGTGTTCCCGGAGAATCGAAAACCCGCACGGCTGCTACTGCTGCCGGGAGATAGGTATCTCCTGGCACAGTGTGTCCGCTTTGGCCAGGCAAAGTAGCCGCCATGACCTGCAGGCAAGCATCCAGAAGTGCAGGGTGAAAGCGGTGGGCGTTCGCTTCTGACCCGGAGACCTGAGAAAAGTTCTCGATCTGCCCCAATGCCTCCCCATTGCCCCGCCAGAGCCTCTTTATGCCTTGAAAAGCGGGGCCGTACTGCAAGCCGCTATCGCGCAGGCGCTGGTACAATGCTGGAGCCAGAATCTCTTCCTGGCAGCGGGACTTAATCATCTCGAGGTGGACTCGTTCCTTCATCAACAGAGACCTATTCACCTGGCCAGGTCGTATCTTCCCCGAGGCGTGGAGCGTCCATTCTCCCTTGCCACTTTCTTCATCTCCTGGCTGGCTGAAAACCTGGAAGGAAGTTACCCCAGAAGTTGCCGGGTAAAGAATCAACTGCACCA
>VBFM01000452.1:0-6998 GCA_005882595.1 Chloroflexota bacterium | reverse complement strand
TTGATTGACAGGAACTGCTCATGTTCCTTTCCTCTTGCTGTTCTGCTTTCCACTTTTCAATTGTCAAGGTACTCTTTGGGAGCAAGCTAGTTGCTCACGCATCACCATTTTCAAGACAGATACAAAAGGCCCGGAGCCTTATGTCTTTGCTGGAACATAAGAACCCAGGGTTCATTATTTCTTGGGAGAAACCTTTTTAGTGGTTTGCTTACCAGAAGTTGCTCCTGTCGTTTCTGGCGACACGTGTATTATGACATAGGGATTTCCCCTTGTCAATAGGTTTTTGGCAAATTATTCCAAAATTATAAAAATCCAAATTTGAACTTGTGGTCTTTTAGTTTGTTAAGATGGCGAGGTAATTACCAGGTAAGGAGCAGCGCTGGTAGAGTGCAGCGAGGAGTTGCACCTGGGTAGTGACGTTGACCTGGCCGCCAGGACAGGACATGGAGAGGACACGAGCACCGAGTGAGAGATCCTGGCGAATGGGCTTGGGGCGGCCATTGAGGTCGAGGATGCCGATAGGCCAGTATTCGCCGCTCTGGATGAAGTCTCTACTGCTGAAGTAGAAGAATGGGACGTTGTAGCGAGTGGTGGTCTGGGCGTCGATGGTGAGCGTGAGGATGTGTGAGACGGCGACCTGGTAGGAGCTGTAGGGGTCGATGCCGCAGCCTTTGAAGCAGCCGGTGCCTTCAACGACCCAGAGGTGTTTGCCAAGCTGGCCGCTGTTCAAGTCGACGTGGAACTGCTGGGCCCAAAAGACGAAGAGCCAGTAGAGGCTGTTCGTGTTCTGGTTCGGATAGCCGTTATGCCAGCTGTCGATGAGACCAACGATTTGAGAACGCCAGGACCAGTTGCCGCCGGGGTGTACCTGTGTGTTCATGGCGGCCTGCACCTGGTCGAGGTAGCTTGCCTGATAGTTGAGGGGGCCGTAGTCGATGCCGCCGACGTGGGGATCAAGGGCGCCAAGCAGGACAGGCGTGTTGGGTTGTAGGTGATGGACAGCACTGGAGCACAGGTCATAGAATCTGGCGAAGTCGGAGGGGTTGACGTAGGTAGTGAGGCTGTTCTGTTTCATTTCTTCGTTGCCGCACTGGACTGCGTCGGCGTTGCTCCGAGCGACATCGGTGAATTGTTGCTGAGCGAAGAGGCGAGGGCCAGAAGGTGCAGCCTGGCAGATGATGAGGAGGACGTGCAAACCCAGGTTATGGTAGTTTCGCATAGTTGTTTTGAGGTGGTTGCCGCTTAGATCGCCCCAGCCGCAGGTGGGGTAGCCGAGGCGTACCCAGTGAATGCCGGCGTAGTAGGTACCGGGGTCGGAGTCAACGCCCAGCACAGTTGCTGGATTAGGATTCTGTACGATGTAGGGAGGTGTGCCGGTTGGCGAAGGTGGATGGGGGGTGAGTTGTACGCTACCCGAACCGGAGGAGGCAGTGGCGGTGGGAAGCTGTTTGGCAGCAGATTTTGCTGTCGGAGAGGATGTGGAAGATAAGGGGACTGTATGGGATGCGGCGATACGATAGGTTGTGGTGATTACGATAAGGCTGGCAAGCAGCACGGCAACTCCGAGCAGGAGGGCTTTTCTGGGGGATCTATTTGTTGGCAGCATACGGTTTCCTCCTTCTTTAGGACGCAATAGGTTCCTTCCCTACAGTGGTCGGTAAGGCATATGTCTTTAACGCTTGTTATTCTTTAATAGTATATCATTGTTATAAAAAAGAACGAGGAAATTAGCCATTTGGGTTCATATTCCGACTACCAACACAAGGCATTACTTGCCGATACAAAATTCGCTAAATATGCGTTCCAGCAGATCTTCGCTTGCTGTTTCTCCGGTGACTTCTCCAAGGGCATCATAAGCGGCGCGTAAGTCTATTGAGACAAAATCCAGTGGTACACCCTGCTGCAATGTAAGCAGCGATGCTGAGATATGCTCTGCTGCGCGGCGCAGGCTTTCCTGGTGACGGGCGCTGGTGACGAGGGGGCCTTCGCTTTGCGTGGTTTTACCGGCGAGGACGAGGGCGATGATGGCTTCTTCGAGTTCATGTATCCCCCCGGCTGTGAGGGTTGATGTCTTGACATGGGGTATACCAGGCCACATCTGTTTCAGCTGCCCCATTTCTATTTGCTGAGGACGATCTGCCTTATTGATGACCACTATGACGGGGCGATCTCCCACCCCAGTGGGCGACGACGAAGCTTGGATGTTCTCACCAAAGCCCATTGCCCATAATTCCTGTGAGACAAGGGTGTCTTGTTGGATCAGGGGTGAGGCGCCGTCAAAGACGAGTAGGATGAGATCGGCACTGGCGGCGGCAGCCCGGCTGCGTTCGACACCAATCTGTTCAACGGGGTCACTGGTTGGAGTAATGCCGGCAGTGTCGATGAGGTGCAGGGGGATGCCGCGCAGGTTGGCGATCTCTTCGACGGTGTCACGAGTTGTGCCGGCGATGGGGGTGACGATGGCGCGTTCGCTGCGTAAGAGAGCATTGAGGAGGCTAGATTTGCCGACGTTGGGTCGCCCAATGATGGCGGTGCGGATCCCTTGCCGGTAAAGACGTCCCTGGTCGGAGCCCGCGAGCAGGGTGTCGACTTGTTGCCGGGCAGTATGGATGAGAGGGAGTAGTTCGGCTGCCTGGGGTGTCGGCACGTCTTCTTCTGGAAAGTCGATGCTGGCCTCAATGCGGGCAATAACGCCAAGGAGAGTTTGGCGGGCATGCTGGACCTGTTCGGAGATGCGGCCTTGCAGTTGTTGCATGGCTAAGCGCTGGCCAACTTCGGTCTGCGAGCTGATGAGGTCCATGACGGCTTCAGCCTGGGCGAGGTCAAGTCTGCCATTGAGAAACGCGCGCATGGTGAATTCACCTGGATTGGCCATGCGCGCTCCCTGAGCCAGGACAAGGCGAAGAATACGCTGCAGGACGAGGGGGCCGCCGTGCCCATGTATCTCTACGATATCCTCACGTGTGTAGGTATGTGGGGCCTGCATGAAGGTGACCAGCGTTTCGTCGAGTATTTCCTGTGTCCCTGGCACGACGATATGCCCGTAGGTGAGCAGGTGCGACGGCGGGAGGTCGGTATTGCCTCCAGGCCGTCGCACGAGCGGTAGTACAAGGGCAAAGGCTTCGGGGCCGCTGACGCGAATCACGCCGATGCCGCCATAACCTGGTGGTGTGGCAATTGCTGCGATGGTGTCATTTCTGATATTCTGCATAGGGGGATTATATCGGAGTGTGTGGAATGTGACAAGAGTTTATTCGATGATCCTTTCGGGATGGGTGTAGACGTTCATGGAGTGGTCGCGCAAGAAGCCGATGAGGGTGATACCGCCGGTATCGGCCAGTTCAACGGCGAGGCTGGAGGGGGCAGAGATGGCGGCGATACAGGGGATGCGGCCTTCTGGATGATCTCGAATGAGGTGCGGCCACTGACTAGCAGGATATGATGGGTGTAGGGGAGGGTGTGATGCAGCAAACCATGCCCGATCAGTTTATCGACAGCGTTGTGGCGGCCAACATCTTCGCGCAATAAGCTGAGTTTTCCGGCACCTGTAAAGAGACCGGCGGCGTGCAAACCTCCTGTATGCGAAAACACGTCTTGCTGTGCTTGCAATTGGGATGCGAGATTGTAGATAGCACCGACGGGGATATGCGCATCATCTATTGCCACAGGAGGTATATTGCACAGCAGGTCGGCGATGCTATTTTTCCCGCATAGCCCACAACTTGCCGAGACTGCGAAATGCCGTTGAAAGGCGGGGGTGTTGGAAGCCTCGGCAAGGTCAGCAGACGATGGGCGTAACGCCACATCGACGACGTTTGCCAGAGGGAGACCATCAGCATCAATACCATCCTGGATCAAAAGTATGTCATCGAGGGTTTTGATAATGCCTTCGGTGAGGAGAAACCCGAGGGCCAGTTCGTGGTCGTGGCCAGGGGTACGCATGATGACAGCCAGGCTATGCTGGTTGAGGCGGATCTCAAGTGGTTCTTCGACGGTGAGATGATCTTCGCGCTGGTGCTGCTGGTTGTCTTGCCAGTGTGTGACCTGAACGTCCATAACGCGCTCTGGATCGAGGGAGGAACGCCAGAAATGCGGAACCTGTGGGACGGTCATGGACGTTTTCCTCGTTGTTCATAGGCAGGAAGGGATTGGGTGGTAGGAGTGGCGGGCATGGAGGTTGACTGTACGTTCTGGCGTTTGAAGTAGTACTTGCATACTCCAGGCCGTACAGGATCAGGTGGTTCTATGGCGACCAGACCCCATCCCTCTTGCTCCAACCAGCTCCATGCCTCGTATTCTTCATCGAAATCGCGCACGACGTCACCAGCTATAGTAAAGACCATCGTTCCTAACAAGTATCGATGTTCCCAGTGAACCATCTCGTCCTATCCTTTCAAAGTATGTCACTTTGTATCATATTGTATCGTATATATGGATTATCGCAAGGACAACCCGGCTCCTACAGGAAATGAACGAGAGGGAGTATTTCTCTTCTTCCGACTGCCAACGCACTGCGTGCTACACTGCGTGTCAGGCAGTCGGAAAGGTAGTATACGTTGACGCTCTACGCAAGCGATGTTAGGATATGGAAAAGATGTATCTTATTGCGGTCAGGCAAGCTGAAAAGAAGACGCTGCAGGAACGAAACGAAGGGGGTTGAAGGTGCATCAATATGTTCATAATAGTAACGAGCAATTGCGCAAACGAGGATATCGTTTGACGCCGCAGCGTTACATGATTTTAAGCGTGATTCAAGAAGCTGGCGAACACCTGAGTGTTGATCAGATTACTGAGCGGGTGCAGCAACGCAATCCGTATGTCAGCCTGTCTACCATCTACCGCACGCTGGAATTGCTGCGCGAGTTGGGGTTGGTGCGCGAGAACCGACTGCCAGGTGAGCAGCCTCATTATGAGCCAGCTGAGGGGCAGGCGCATCATCACCTGGTTTGCCGCCGTTGTCGCGCTATTATCCACCTGGATGAAGCCTTACTGGGCAATCTGAACGAGCAATTGCAGGAACAATATGGCTTTCATAGTCTGACGCTCGACCTGGTTGCCGCCGGTTATTGCGATACCTGTTGGCAAGAGATGCAAAAGCAATAGACGAATAATTTTACCTTGTTTGTAGCAGGCCAGTAGTGTTACAGAAATTGGGATCGGGCGGAGGCGGCACCTGTACGTCGGTGAGTACGTGTGAAAAGACTGCTTCGTAGATGTCACGAAGCATGGGGCCATTGGCGTAAGCGCCTTCACCGCCGTGTTCTTTCATGGCAACAATGGTAATGCGCGGCAATCCACCGGACTGAAACTGGTAGGGTGCTGCTGTAATAAACCAGGATTGGGCGGGCGTCAGGCCTGTGCTATCGACTTCGCCTGTACCTGTCTTGCCGATTACCGACCAGCGCGAGTAGGGATAGCTCAACTGTACCTTCCCCAGCGAGCCAGAACCACATGATACCACGCCGTACATGGCGTCGCGTATGAGGCCAGCGGTCGTGTCAGAGATAGGAGTTCCCAGTTCCTTTGCACTGAAAGACTGGAGTACTGATTGTGAGGGGTCTACAATTTTCGAAATGAGCGTCGGTCGCATCAAATGGCCGTTATTGGCGGCGGCATCGTCAAAGAGCGACATTTGCATGGGCGTCACAAAGTCAATGCCCTGGCCAAAGGCATTTTCCGCCAGTTGCTTGACACTGAGAGGCGTCTCCTGCGGCGGTGTGTAGGAGCAGAGGTTTTTCTGGGACTGTGGAGTAACGGTGCTTACACGCACCGGCAGATCGAAGGGAATTTGCTGCCCAACATAGAAATTGTGGTTATATTTCAGCCACGTATCCACACCGGTTTTAGCGCCCACCTGCGCGAAAATGATGTTATCGGAATGGGAATAGCCATATCGCAGGTTGACCGGGTAATGAAAGGTGTAGTAGTCGATATTATTGCCAATGGGGCCAAATTTCTCTGTATCATTGACCGAGCCGAGGCGGATGGGGCCGATGGCCTGCAAATGCGTGGGATCACCGTCATTATAAAACTGAGGAGTGTCGAGGTCGAATGTGTTGGTGTCCAGGGCCGACATCAAGGTAAGCGTTTTGTAGGTTGAGCCGCGCACATAGCAATCGTCAATTGCGCGGTTAATCAAGGGCTGATGTGGGTCTGATAACAATTGTTGCAGGTACTGCCGGTCACCGGAAGCTACGCGATTGGAATCGTAGGTTGGGTGGCTGACCATAGCCAGGATCTCGCCGGTTTTCGGGTCGGTGACGATGACCGAGCCGGTATGGGTGGTGAAGACGGAGGTGTCATTTGGGCCGCTCGGTTGGGCCTGTGTATCAAAATCTTTGTCGACGATATCCTGGATGCGTACATCGATGGTCAGGTAGATGTCATCGCCGACCGGCGGCAGGTGCAGCGCCTGGTTGATGGTATTATTCACCCCGGTAATACCATTACGCCCACTGAGGTAATCATCGAATTGGCGCTCAATACCCGATGAGCAGAAGGGAGCGCTAATGGAGCAATAGAGCGGACTTACATAATAGCCAATCAAATTTGCCATTGAGGGGTGTGTATAATAACGCTGGTAGATGCAGAGATTGTTCGCATTGGGATTGTTCGTATTGACGGGAATGGCTACCGATTCGGCAAGCAAGACGCCATTGCGATCAAAGATACGCCCACGTTTAGGCGTGGAATCAGGCAAACACTTACGGTTCAAGGTCAGGTAGGGATTGCTTGAGACCTGCTGCGCGACTACCACCTGCCAGTAAACCAGGCCCCCGCTTACCGCGACGAAGAGTATAACAAACAGTATGCTCAATCTGCGAATGCTTCTTCGGATATTCACAATAATTCCTCTGTTCTCACAAGAAACACGTTAGCATAACTTTTTCGGCAAAAGTGTATCATTGTTTCCATCGATTAGCAACATTGAGAAGTAACAGTCGCTCTGGCCCAGACTCTGCTGTAGATTCGAGTCGCGAGGGCAACTTGCGCCTGCT
>VBFM01000225.1:0-10932 GCA_005882595.1 Chloroflexota bacterium | reverse complement strand
TCTTTCAGTAAAGCCTGCTTATAAACGAAGTAGCGATGAACCATGCCGTATTTTGGATATTCACGATACCCGATGAAATTTCGGATGAGGCTGATCATTCGTTTTGTCTCTTTGGCTTTTTGTTCACCATCTGGTAATTGCTTCAAGCGATCTAATAACTCTTGTTCTTTTTTCAATGCTTCCTGTCGCCCTTGCTCAAATCTCCGCTTGCTTTCACCTGGTTCAAAGTTTTTGATGTTACTGAGAATCAGGGGGACAAGAGTAGTTGGTTTTTCGCTCCAACGAGGTCTCGTAATATCGATTTCCCCGGCACAGCGCATTCCGTATTTGTTGAGATAAGCAGAGAGCGCGTCCCGGCTTTCCTGTCCACCATCAAACTGAACCAGTTCATCCAAAAAGCTATCATCTTTTACATGCTGTAAGTAATTGATTACTTCCGGATAAGGACGAATTACATCTGCGACATCCAATAGCTCCAGACCCATTTCCGAAGTGATATTGTTTGGCACCGATTGAGAAAGCGTGTCTGCTACGTTTTTTTCACCTAACCACTCCTTCATGTTTTCATTGATCCATGAGGAAGCATTCATAGCAGTCATAATCACACCAAAACCTTGCGGACCAGATAAACTCTTCTTTAATTGCTGAATGTCTTCCAAAATAAAATCAATCAGATCCGATCCTGATTTCGTTTGGATGTTTTGTTTTAGCTCTTCTATTGATGTTTCACTACGCTTGATCAAATCAGAAACGATTGCCGGATCGTATTCGTTTAGTGTTTGAAAATCCGCAAGCGACGGACCTTGATTGCTTTTACCGGGAGTCTTTTCTTGCTTATCATCTGGTAACGACTGTATAAAATCTCCCCGTTCTATGATGGTCATCAATGCATCTTTTATGAGCGGATCGCCTTTTCCCATAACATCTAATATACTTTCTCTGCTAGCCGGTGAAGCCAGCAGAGGTGTAACATCAACAAACAACCTTCCACCGGCTTTACGCATGAGTGCATTCGTGGTTAACAGGAAAAAAGACAATCCCAATGGTTTCATGGGGTCGGTCATCATTTGTCCGTGACCAACGGATACATACACGTGATTTTCCTGATCAATTGCTTCAGGGATGGGGAACAGAGTAGTGATTGGCCGACTCTGGACAATATAAAATGTATCATCAACCAAACACCATTCGATGTCCTGGGGGCAGCCGAAATGTTCTTCGATCTGTCTTCCTATGCGTGCTAGTTGTAAAATTTGTTGTTCAGTAAGTGTTTGTGTCTTTTGCTGATCAGGAGCGATCTGCTGTGTCTCTGTTCCGCCTTCTTTTAGTCCATAGATAGCCAATTTTTTGGTTGCTATCATCTTATCGACGATTTCCTCTTCCTGTACTTTATAACAATCGGCAGATACCAAGCCAGAGACCAGTGCTTCTCCAAGTCCAAAACTGGCATCGATTGATAGCAGCTTTCGGTTAGAAGTAATCGGATCAGCTGTAAACATGATCCCTGCTGCCTCCGGGTAGACCATTTTCTGGATGACCACAGACAGATGGACCTTTTTGTGGTCGAACCCGTTCTGCATCCGGTAAATCACCGCACGGTCCGTAAAGAGCGACGCCCAGCACTTGCTGATGTGTTTCAGTATGGCTTCCTTTCCTATAATGTTCAAATACGTATCCTGCTGTCCTGCAAAGGATGCCGTTGGCAGATCCTCCGCCGTAGCACTGGAACGCACAGCATAGGCATTTTTATCACCTAATTTTGTAATAAAATGTGTAACTGCTTCCTCAATTTCCTTTGCAATTACTGTCCCTTCGATGACGCTGCGTATCTTTTTACTGATTTCACCAATTCTTTCCCTGTCCTCCACCTTTAAAAGATATAGTTGCTCCAGCAGATCATTAAACTCTGGTGTTTGACTGATAATTCGTTTATATGCTTCGGTAGTAATACAGAAGCCCTCCGGTACTCTTATCCCATCAATTCTGGACAGTTCTCCCAGGTTCGCGCCTTTACCCCCAACAACCATAAGTTTTGTTTTGTCAATATCCTGAAAACCAAGGACAAAGGAACTCATAAACATCTCTTCACCTTTCATCTCTAGATGACTCCTTTCGCGCACGACGAGGGTCTGGCATACGCCTGCTGAAGCAAGGGCTTTTTGAGCACAAACACGAGAGGTCTCTTTGCTCAAAGGAGAGCTTTCACCGTGGGTGCGAAAGATGAGCGTCGCTTCCGCCTGAGTATAGGGGAAAGAACGCCAAAAAAAATCGTCCAAAAAGACAGTGTGCGAGTAGACAGGAGGTGATACAATAAAAGTGGGACCTCTTCATTCAGATAGTGCAATCAAGCACCAGTTACTCCTTTTTCTGGACGAGCACCCAATCACTTTCCTGTTCCATCCAGCGTGTGACATTGCGCACTGGTCGCGACTTGCGTGGGGGATGCGGCGAAATCACGACGGATTGCTCTTTCAACTTGGCTTTGCTCACCGAACCGCACGTTGAGCATTGCACTTCTTGGACTTTCGATTCCAGCCAACGAGCTGCCTCCAATTTGATTGGTCCTGAGAATGAACAATGGGTGGCTTCTCCCTCCTGTTGCACTGTTCCCACTTGATCTCGATAGGGAGATGGCTCGCCGATATGTCCCTTCGGCTTGCGTGTCTTCTGATCGGCGGTCGGCGGCGTCGAGGGAGGAGCAGGATCGGGTTGTTTGGAAGTGAACGTTGGCATATTCGCCAGTTCCGACAGATAGCTGTTTTGCCCGTCAGCATACTGGAATTCGGCTTCCCCACTTCTGGCATCCGCACGCATCCGCTCCCATTTGGCATCTGGCAGCACAGACTGCTCCAGATGGGCACGGGTGAGTTCGGGACTTTCTTCCCGCAACGCGCGGTACAATGACCGCACCAGCCACTGTTTCAAAATCCCGATACATCCAATGCTTCCCTCAAAGAAATACCACCAGCGCTGGATCAGGGTATCGTGGTCCACTTGGAGAGGGATCTGCTTGAGTAACGACGAGAACGCGTTACGAAATGCTTGACAGTCGTTTTCGTCTTCCATATGGTAGCGGGCAAAGTGAAATTCCGACCCGCGCCGTGCCATTTGCCCGTCCAGATTACAGAAAGGGAGCAAATCATAGGTACCGATTAACACATGCAAGACGCCAGTCTCTATGGCCATGGACTTGATCCAATTGAGTTGATCTTTGGGTTGTTTGCCATCCCCGGACGTGATCAGATGTTGGGCTTCGTCCAGAAGCACCGCGCGCAGTCTCAGTCTCCGAAGTTCTTCCTCATACACATCACGCATTTCCGGGTCATCGGGGTACCTGGTGGTTGTCTTGCCTCTAGCTCTCTTTTTCTCGACGAGATGTGTATCAACCGTTGCAAATTCCCTGTTCCATGTGCTATAATCCGCATGGTATAATATGAGAGAGACGCATGGGATATGAGAAATGGGAAAAAAACCGCCACCCACAGCTTTAGAAACGTTAGGCGCTCTGGGGGGAATGGGCTTCGCAATAGTTGTTCCCATCGTGCTAGGAGCCATCTTAGGAAGTTACCTTGATGGCCAATTCCATACGAAACCTTTGTTCATACTGCTCGGGCTGCTGCTTGGCCTGATTTCGGGAATATTTGGGGCGTACCGTTTATTAAAACGATCAAGAAATTTATAGTCTGGATAGACGGAAGCCATCTACAACGAACAGATCCAGCATTGCGGAGCCCGTTATTTAAGGAGGACGCCGAGTGCTCTGGAAACTTCCTAACATAAAAATCGCGCCTGACGTGATCATCCCTCTCTTTCCAGATGGCTCCGGGATCACGAATACTTTACTTTGTACCTGGATAGCTATCATCGCCCTGGTTGCATTATTTTATTTTGGTACTCGTCGGCGCGATCTCATCCCCCGTGGCGTACAAAATTTGGTAGAGTGGGCTGTAGAGCTGCTATTAAACCTGGTGGAGAGCGTAGCAGGGAAAGCCAATGCGAAACGATTTTTCCCCCTGGTCGCAACGTTCTTTATCTTCATCTTATTCGCCAACCTGCTGGATATTTTCCCAGGCGTCGATACTATCGGGTGGGTCGACTTGACCGCTGTTATGCAGGCACATCTTAAACCACCTACGAGCATCTTCCTGTTCGGAGATTATACCAACAAAATCATTCCCTGGCTGCGGCCAGCTACTACCGACCTCAATCTTAATATCGCAATGGCGCTGATTTCAGTGATCGTCACCCAGGTCTTTGGCTTCTATCTTTTAGGACCAAAAAATTACTTGAAGAGATACTTCAACTTCAGCAGCCCCATCAACTTCTATGTCGGCATACTGGAACTTGTTAGCGAGTTTGCGCGTATCATCTCGCTCTCTTTCCGTCTCTTTGGTAATATCTTCGCGGGCACCATCGTGCTGGCAATATTCGCCTTACTGCTTCCGGTTATCGGAGGTGCTATTTTTATTCCGTTTGAATTGTTTGTCGCCGTTATTCAGGCATTCATCTTCTCACTCCTTACGCTGGTCTTCTTGCAAATCACCGTTAGCAGCCACGAAGAGCATGAGCCTTCCAGTGAACACGAAGCGCGCGCAGAATACGCGCAGGAGGAGAAAGATCTGGCAGGGTCAAAAAGCTGATCCTATAGAGACAGCGCGAGGCGCTTCTTGTAACAGCAAATGCTACTCGCAGATATTTTTTCCTGCGATTGCATAAATTGAAACCAACGAAATACAGTTTTATTTCAAGGAGGATTAACATCATGATTCCTATTCAACTCGCTGCGGCATTAGCAATCGGTCTGGGAGCAATTGGACCGGGCATCGGCATCGGCCTACTTTCCTCCCAGGCGTATAACGCTATCGGTCGCAATCCCGAGGCAGAGCCGCTGATTCGTACAAACTTCATCATCGGTATCGCTCTTGCCGAAGCGGTCGCCATCTACGCGCTGGTCATCGCAATTCTGATCCTGTTCCGCATTGGTGGTTAACATCCCGGCATAGGGGACGCAATACATCGCGCTTGCCGCGGGTATGCGCTGCACCATAGAGCGTATTGCGTCTCCTACACAGAAGAGGATGTATCCGTACTACCTCTGACACATGGAGGAACACATTGTGGTGTACACACTCATCTTTGCCGATCTCTTCGGCGGGCTTGGGATAAATACTTTCAACTTCCTCTCGCAGCTTTTCAGCTTTGCCATCGTTTTCCTGATCCTGTGGAGATGGGGATTTCCCGCCATTATCAGAACGATGGAAAGACGGCAGGCAGTAATTCGCGAAGGTATAGAGAACGCGGAACGCGCGAAACGCGAGTTGCAGGAAGCCAATCAACGCGCCGAACAGATCATACTTGAAGCGCGTCGACAGGCGCAGGAGATCATCGCCCAGGCCACGAAAGCGGCGGAGCGCGAAGCCCAGCGCATCCAGGAGGAGGCGCAGGAACGAGCGCACCAGATCGAACAACAGCAGATTGCTCGTATTCGACAAGAAGCAGCGCGGGCACGCGAGGAACTCAGCCGGCTCGTGGTCAATCTCTCGATCGATGCCGCCGGTAAAGTTATTAGTAAATCGGTTGACACGAAGGACAACCGCCGCCTGGTGGAGGAGTTCGTGAGCGCCAGCCAGACAAGGGAACAGTAATGCTTAAGGGAGCGATAGCACGCCGCTACGCCGGGGCTATCTTCGATATCGCGCGCAAGCAAAATACCATTGATCGCACGCTCGAAGACGTCGAGAAGATCGCCGACTTGTTCTCCAAGCGCAAGCTGGCTTATCTACTCAACGAACCAAAGATCCCCATGCAGCGCAAAGAAGCCGCTATTCGCCAGGCGCTGGCGTCTAAGGTGCTGCCTACGTCGCTCAACCTCGCCCTGCTCGTCGTCCAGCGAGAGCTGGTTGAAGCAATGCCCAACATTGCCAAAGAA
This sequence comes from Chloroflexota bacterium, assembly GCA_005882595.1. Lineage (GTDB taxonomy): Bacteria > Chloroflexota > Ktedonobacteria > Ktedonobacterales > Ktedonobacteraceae > VBFM01. Next base: position 5,003 of record VBFM01000225.1, on the reverse strand, counting down.
CTGAAACAAATGGTGCTGGACTATAAAAATCAGGCAGTCGCGGAAGTTACGACGGCAGCGCCGATGGATGAGCAGCAGCTCAACGAAATCAAGCAGGCGCTCGAACGTAGAACAGGCAAACATATTATTATGCAGACCAGGGTTCAGCCGGACATTCTCGGTGGATTCGTCGCACGCGTTGGCGACCAGGTCATCGATGCCAGTATTCGCCACCGCCTCGCTGCGCTCCAACAGCAGTTGCTGAGAGGTGTCGCGGTGGGTGCCAGCGATTCCTCTGACTTAGACGGCAATACGCCGGGCGAGGATACAGACGAAAAGCTGCGCCCCAAAGGTGAACCGAGCAAAATACATGGCGTTTCTTGATAGGCAGCCAGCCAACTCGGTCCGTATTCCGACTGCCCAACAACCAGACGGACTGCGTCCTGCCCTGCGGGTCGGGAAGGCTGCAAGGAATCTATAAGGAGGAATGACGATGGCATCATGGGCTGACGAAATCAGCGCCATCATCGAGAAAAACATCGCGGGCTTCGGTGGAAGCGAAACAGAAACCGCTAGCGTCGGCACTGTCATCGCCGTGCAAGATGGTATCGCTCGCGTCTACGGCCTGCAAGATGTGAAATATCTCGAACTGGTAGAATTTCCACGTACCGGGATCATGGGCATGGCCTTTAACCTTGAAGAGGAAACGGTCAGTTGCCCCATCCTGGGTGATTACACACATCTTCGTGAAGATGACGAGGTACGTACAACGGGCCGCATTATCTCGGTACCTGTAGGTGACGCACTGATCGGCCGCGTGGTAAACCCCCTGGGCGAGCCAATCGACGACAGAGGGCCGATTGTTACCGATAAATATCGCCCGGTAGAGCGTGTGGCCCCTGGTGTGATAACACGCCAGCCGGTGAATGCTCCGGTACAGACTGGTATCAAGGCTATCGACAGCATGATCCCCATTGGTCGTGGTCAGCGCGAACTGATCATCGGTGACCGCCAGACGGGTAAGACAGCTATCGCTATCGATACCATCATTAACCAGAAGGGCAAGGACCTGATCTGCATCTATGTGGCGATCGGTCAGAAAAACTCGTCCGTTGCTCGCACGCAGGCCATCCTGGAAGAGCACGGCGCGATGGAGCATACCATCATCGTCGTGGCGGGAGCTTCTGAACCGGCACCGTTGAAGTACCTCGCGCCGTATGCCGGATGCGCCATGGGTGAAGAGATCATGGAGAGCGGACGTGACGCCCTCATCATCTATGATGACCTGACCAAGCACGCGGAGGCCTACCGCAACATTTCGCTGATCATTCGTCGTCCCCCTGGACGTGAAGCCTACCCAGGTGATGTCTTCTACCTGCATTCACGCCTGCTGGAACGTGCCGCGCGCCTGAACGACGACTTCGGCGGCGGCTCATTGACGGCGCTGCCCATGATCGAAACAAAGGCCAATGACATTTCGGCATACATTCCGACCAACGTCATTTCGATTACCGATGGACAGATATTCCTTGAGACAGACCTGTTCAACTCCGGTCAGCGACCGGCCGTAAACGTCGGCCTTTCGGTCTCTCGTGTGGGTGGCAACGCGCAAAGTCGCGCCATGCGCCAGGTGGCAGGCTCGCTGCGTCTTGATCTCTCGCAGTTCCGCGAACTCGCGGCTTTTGCGCAATTCGCGTCTGACCTGGACAAGGCCACCAGGAACCGTATTGATCGTGGTCGTCGTGTGACGGAAATTCTGAAGCAACGGCAGTACGCGCCGGTGCCTGTGGAAAAGAAGGTCATGATTATCTATGCAGCTACTAACGGCTACCTGGATGACGTACCTCTCGATCTCGTTTCCGCCTGGGAGCAGGCCTTCTACCGTTACATGGATGCCAACCACCCCGAGATCGGCCAGGAAATCGTCGAGAAATCGGTGAAAGCACGCGATAAGATGTCCGATGACCTGTTGAAGCGCCTGGGCAACGCCATTAACGAGTTCAAGCAGACAGCAGCGCCGCGCCCGGAGGAAAAACCGGTCACAGTGGGACAGAGCGAAATGAAGCAGGCAGAAGTGCAGCAGCAAAATCAGAAAGCAGCCTCACCGCAATAGGAGGTAGGCATATGCCATCAACCAGAGAAATACGGGGGCGCATCCGGTCAGTGAAAAACATTGCTCAGATCACCAGAACCATGCAGATGGTGGCGAGCAGCAGGATGCGCAGGGCCCAGGAGCGTGTAGAACAATCGCGCCCCTATACCGAACAATTGCGGGAGCTGGTCTCGCGGCTAGCCAATGTTGCAGTTGAAGACATTGGTGGAGAGATTGCTCTGCTCAAAAAGCGCCCGGTACGCAATATCGGCTATTTGCTGATGACGCCTGATCGCGGCTTGAGCGGAGCATTGCCCAGCAACATCAACCGCAGAGCAGCGACAAGTGCCCTGGAAACCCAAAAGAAGTTCGCGGAACAAGGCGAGCGCCCCGGCATCGATTATATCGTCGTAGGCCGCAAAGGCCGCGACTTCGTTTTGCGCAACCAGTTACCCATGCTGGCTGAATTTACGAATTATGGTGACAGGCCCTCACTACTCGACGCCTCAGCCATGGCTCAGGTAGCGGTCGATGCTTTCCTGAAAGGGGAGGTAGATGTCGTCTACCTGGTCTACGCCAAGTTCATCAATACGGTGACACAGCAGCCAACCGTTGTACAACTGCTGCCCGTGGAGCCGCCAACCGAACAAGAAGGCGCTCGTAGAAATGTTGATTACATTTATGAGCCGGATGCCGCGAGCATTTTTGAAGCGCTGCTTCCGCGCTATGTAGATGTACAGGTCTACCAGGCGCTACTCGAGACGCTGGCCAGCTTTTTCTCGGCGCAAATGGTAGCGATGAAGAACGCCACCGACAATGCAAATGACCTTATTCAGGATTTAACCCTTACCTATAATAAGGCCCGCCAGGCAAGCATCACCACCCAGATTCTTGAGGTTGTGTCCGGAGCCGCAGCATTATAGGTCAGACGGAGAAAATACATGACAACACAAACACATACCAAGGGAAGAATTGTACAGGTACTCGGAGCCGTGGTAGACATTGAGTTCCCTCAGGATCAACTGCCGGAAATTTACAACGAACTGCGCGTTCGCCCCGCCGGCTCTGATAAGGACCTCTTCCTCGAAGTCGAGCAACTGCTGGGCAATAACTGGGTACGCTGCGTGGCGATGGGACCCACCGATGGCCTGCAGCGGGGTATAGAAGCAGTCGATATGGGCGCACCAATCACTATGCCCGTTGGTGAAAAAACACTGGGACGCATCTTTAACGTGCTTGGACAGGCAGTGGACAACAAGCCAGAGGTGGAGGACGCGCCGCGCATGCCTATTCATAGGCCCGCCCCCGACCTGGAAGACCAGGTGGCCACCATTGAGATATTCGAGACCGGCATCAAAGTTGTCGACCTGATCTGCCCTTTCATGAAAGGTGGTAAGATTGGCGCATTCGGCGGAGCAGGCGTCGGCAAGACCGTTATCATCCAGGAGCTGATCAATAATATCGCCAAAGGTCACGGTGGCTTTAGCGTCTTTGCAGGCGTAGGCGAGCGCACCCGCGAGGGCAACGACCTCTACCATGAAATGCAGGAAGCGAAGGTAATCGACCGGCTGGCAATGGTCTTCGGCCAGATGAACGAGCCACCCGGTGCGCGCCTGCGCGTGGCACTGAGCGCTCTGACCATTGCAGAGTACTTCCGCGATGAAGAGGGCAAGGACGTACTGCTCTTCATCGACAACATCTTCCGCTTCACACAGGCCGGCGCAGAAGTATCGGCCCTGCTCGGTCGAATGCCATCCGCGGTGGGTTATCAGCCCAACCTGGCGGAAGAAATGGGTGAACTGCAAGAGCGCATCACCTCGACGAAAAAAGGTTCGGTCACCTCCATGCAGGCCGTCTACGTCCCTGCTGACGACTACACCGACCCTGCCCCTGCCACAACCTTCGCCCACCTTGACTCGACCCTTGTGCTGGAGCGCGCGATCTTTGAGCGCGGCATCTATCCTGCCATCGATCCGCTGTCTTCGACCAGCCGCATTCTTGACCCGAACATTGTTGGGGGCGAACACTACGATGTCGCACGCGGCGTCCAGCGTGTCCTCCAGCGTTACAAAGACCTGCAGGACATCATCGCTATCCTGGGTATCGACGAATTGTCAGACGAAGACAAACTGACGGTGGCGCGTGCCCGCAAGTTGGAGCGCTTCTTCTCGCAGCCTTTCACGGTGGCAACCGTCTTTACAGGACTGGAAGGCCGCTACGTTCCGTTAAAAGAAACGATCCGCGGCTTCAAAGAAATCCTGGAAGGCAAGTATGACCACATCGGTGAGACCAACTTCTATATGAAAGGTACCATCGACGAGGTCGTGGAAAGCTACGAGAAAGAGCAGCAGAAAGGCTAAACGATGGCGACACGCACAACTATGCATGTCGAGGTAGTGACCGCCGAGCGCGAGCTCTACAACGGCGAAGCGAATATGGTGGTCGCCCCCGGTTCGGAGGGTCAGCTTGGCATCCTGCCCAGGCACGCCGCCCTCCTGTCCACGCTCAAGGCAGGTGCGATGCGCATAAAACTGGGCGACGCTGAGGAACCCCTCTTCATCTCAGGCGGCTTCCTCGAAGTCTCCAATAACCAGGTCACAGTGCTGGCCGATTCAGCCGAACACGCCGAGGAGATCGACCAGGCCCGCGCCGAGGCTGCACGCCGCCGCGCACAGGAGCACCTGCAACAGGCCACGTCGGAATCCGAACGCGCCGAACTCCTCGGCGCGCTGGAGCGCGCAAGCGTTCGCCTGAGAGTCGCGGAGTTGGCACGTCGCCGCACTGCTCGCCGTATCGATATGCCTCCGCGAACGGATATCTGATACTCGTCTTTGTAGGGACGCGATTGATCGCGTCCACCTGGCCGCCAACGCAATCCCAACGGCCACACACCACGCTTCGTCCTTGTAGGGACGCGATTGATCGCGTCCAC
>VBFM01000451.1:0-5449 GCA_005882595.1 Chloroflexota bacterium | reverse complement strand
TAGACTTGACGACATTCCGTGACGGTAGTATACCATTACACCTGTGAAATCCACGTGAAACTGGACCATCAATCCTTGTATCGGGTAAAAAAGTATACTTCAATAGGTAGAACGAAACAGAATGCTGCAAAGGTGCAATGCAGTGGGAAACTCAGGCATGACAACGGCTGGGAAATAATGTAATATAGCAGGATGTAGGGGCCCAATTCATTGCGCCTCCAGATATCTGTGTGCATGGAAAACATAGCTTCTTGGATAGGAATACAAGTATGAACAATGACCTGGTTGGTCGTACTATCAATGGCCGTTATAAATTGATCGATGAACGTGGAAGCGGCAGTTTTGGCTCGGTCTATATCGCGCGCGATATGCTTACCAACTATCTCTACGCCGCCAAGATTATGCATCTTGACCAGGCGGAGGATAGCGAATTACTCGAACGGTTCAAACGAGAAGCTTATATCCTGCAAAGATTGAATGATCCCCATGTGGCGCGCCTGGTAGACTATGGCAACGATGGCGGGATTTACTTCATTATTTTGCATCATATCGATGGACAGAACCTCAAGTGGTATATCGAGACCTACGGGCCAATGGAAGTATTGCGCGCCCTTAACTACATCATTCAGGCTGCTGAAGGCCTGGATGCGGCGTTCAAGGCGGGCATCGTGCATCGCGATATTAAGCCGCTGAACATCCTTGTCAGTAACAAGGGCGTTGTGAAAATTGTGGACTTCGGATTATCGCGCAGCATGGACACTCCAACGATTACCACATCTAATAAATTCATGGGAACGGCTTACTATAGCGCTCCGGAACAGGTACAGCAGGGTCATACAGCCGATGTTCGCGCTGATCTCTATTCGCTGGCCGTCGTCTTCTTCGAGTGCCTGACCGGTCGTCCGCCATATGCGGGAGGAACGATAGTAGACATTATCTTCAAACATCTCAATGACCCGATCCCGTCGATCAACCGCCAACGTCCCGATGTCCCGCCCGAAATAGATTCATTTCTGCAACGGGCTTTAGCCAAATCGCCCTACGCGCGCTACCAGACGCCGCGCGAGTTTATCAGCGCGCTCGAAGAGGTGCAACAAATCATACGCGGGCCTGTCTCGCGGCCAATCCAGGCGCGCCTGGTGATCGTCACTAGCGGGCAAACGTTTCCATTGAATGGGGAAAAGTTGATCATTGGACGCGAAGACCCGAAACATGAGATCCACCCGGATATTCAGATCGATGACCAGACCATGACACTGGGACGCAAACATGCCCGGCTCCTGTTTCAGGATGGCAAATGGATGGTAGAAGACCGTAACTCACGCAACAAGACCCGCTTAAACGGGAAGAACTTATCTCCCTATGAGTTGCAGCCGCTCAAGGATGGCGATACCCTCCATTTTGGCAGAGTTGAAGCGCGTTTTGAGATGCGCTAATCCTGAGCGAGAGGAACATCCATGTTCTCAAAACGCGGATTGACGACGCTGCTGTTAGGCGTCGAGTTCATGAACGAGTGGTTCAGCAATCTACTGGCCGCCATCCTTCCTGCGGTCAAGTCCGCGCTTGGCTTGAACTATATCCAGGTCAGTTTTCTCTTCACCGTCTTAGAAGGAACCGATGTCATCAGTGATGGCATCTTCGGCGTAGTTGGAGATATCTGGCCGCGCCGCTTGCTCATTGTGATTGGAACGATTGCTGCCGGCCTTGGCCTGATCTTGATGGGGATTGCGCCCGGCTATCTCGTCCTTCTGGCCGGTGTCGCGCTGCAGGGCTTTGCTGGTGGCCCCTTCGTTGGTTTGAGCCAGGCATCACTAATCGATGCCCATCCCGGACGACACGATCACATGATGGCGTGGTGGTCAATCATTGGCAACCTGGGCTTTCTCGTCACTCTGTTGACCGTTGCCGTCGCCTACGCTCTCGGCATCGATTGGCGACCACTCTTCGTTACAGGTGGCATCCTGTTCATCCTCTATGCTCTCTTCCTGACACGCCTGCGCTTCCCGCAACCAGGACTGGCTCAAGAATCAGGCAAAGAAGGAGCAGAGATAGCTGAGACAACAGGGACAAGAGAGACAGCAGAAACACCATCTATCTCGAACTGGGCCGCGCTCAAAACTGCCATATTCAACCTGGCGCTGCTGCGCTGGGCGCTCATCTTGCCACTGCTGGAAATGCCCGTCAACGCATTTATCGTGCTGTATTTCCATGACGTGGTAGGACTAAACGCCGTCGCCGCCAGCTCAACCCTACTGATCATCATTATCAGTTCTCTTGTTGGAAAAGCGCTGCTTCCCCTGCTGCTGCGCTTTACAACAGGCATGCGCTTGCTTAGGCGTCTGGATAGGCCTTGCCAGCTTTGCTGCATTTCTACTATTCCCCAACGTGCTGGTAAAATGCGTGCTACTCGCAATATTCGGCCTCGTCGAATCAAGCTGGCACACGCTCGCCCAGGCTCAGGCCTATGCCACGCAGCCAGGAAAATCGGGCGTTGTGCTAAGCGTGACCTCACTCATCTCACCCGTAACAAGTTTTCTCCCTCTCTTAGTAGGTGTAATCGCTGCGCAGGCCGGGCTTGGCTGGGGATTGGCTGCGCTGCTGGCCGGTCCAACCGCGGCGGGGATATTGTTGATTACATCAAGATAGTGAATTACGAATACTTGCAACTAATCTCTACAAAGCGTATTCTACATATTAGCTCCTGATAAGAAATGCTTTCTATATCATCGCCTTGAGATAATAATGAACGGAGAGCAGCGATGGGCATGACCGATGATGGCCTGTCATACTGGCAGGCCGAAGCAGGTGGTATTTCACTCCTCGAAATGACGCCCGGCGAACTCTTAGATCGCCGCGCGTCAGAGATTCCTACGCAAGAAGCGCTTGTCTACTCGTGCTACCCCGAATTCGGTGGCGCGCTCGACATTCGCTGGACGTATCAAGAGTACCGCGAACGGGTTGATGCTGTAGCACGCGGCCTGATGGCGCTCGGCCTCAAAAAAGGGGAGCATATCGCCGTCTGGGCCATCAATCTTCCAGAGTGGCCACTGCTCGAACTCGCGGCGTCGAAAGCCGGGCTGGTGCTCGTCACTATCAACCCCGTCCTGCGCGCACAGGAAGTGGAGTATATTCTGAGACAGGGCGATGTGGCCGCGCTCTTCTTCATGGCGCGCGTGCGCGATCATGATTGCCTGGCTACTATACGCTCCATGATTACCCCTGGCATGCAACACGGCGCAGTCAACAGCGAAACGCTACCCCGGCTGCGCTACGTCAGCTTGCTGGGGGCGCCCCCGCGAGGTTTGTTGGAGCAGGAAGGCTGGCGGCCCGCGCTCTTCCGCGAGATGGTCGCCGCCGGTGAGCAAGTCGGCCTCGATCAGCTGCATGAACGCCAGGCATCGGTCAGTCCAACCGATCCCGCGCAAATCCTATATACCTCCGGCACAACCGGCTTTCCCAAAGGAGCTATTCAGACCCAGCGCGCTATTCTGAATAACGGCAGGATTTTCGCGCTGAGCTGGGGCATTCACCAGGGAGAGCACGTATGTACCGCCATGCCATTTTTCCATGTAGGTGGCTGTGTGCTTGGTATTATGGCCTCGCTAGGAGTAGGCGCGACCCTGCATCCCTTGATCGCCTTTGATCCCGTCAAGACGATGCAGGTCATCAGTACCGAACATTGTGGCATGCTAGGTGGCGTTCCCACCATGCTGCTTGCCATTATGCAGCATGCCGATTTCGCCCAGTATGACCTTTCCTCGTTAAGAAGCGTCGTGAGCGGTGGCTCGCCTGTGCCAGTCTATCTTATGGAACAGGTCAAAGAGCGCATGGGAGCAGACGTTGCCATCGTTTTCGGCCAGACCGAGGCCAGCGCAGCGATTACCCTCACGCGGCAGGATGACTCGTTTGAACTTAAATCGTCCACCGTAGGGGTGACGATGCCGCATGGTGAGGTCAAGATTATCAACCCGGCCACGGGTGAGATTTTACCATGTGGAGAACATGGCGAATTGTGCTGCCGGGGCTACCTGGTGATGGCGGGCTATTACAACATGCCGGAGAAGACCGCCGACGCCATTGATAGCGATGGCTGGCTGCATTCTGGCGACCTGGCGACCATGAACGCGCAGGGCTATGTCAACATCGTTGGCCGCCTCAAAGACATGGTGATACGCGGCGGCGAAAATATCTTCCCGCGCGAGGTTGAAGAGTTCTTGATTCGCCATCCCAAAATCGCCGATGTGCAGATTATCGGCGTTCCCGACAAATTCTTTGGCGAAGAGCTGCTGGCCGTCGTCGTGCCCCAAAAAGGCGAACAACTCACCGAAGAGGAGCTGCGCGAATTCTGCAAAGGCCAGATCAGCCACCAGAAAATCCCGCGCTACTTCCAATTCGTCGAAGCCTATCCATTAACCGCCAGCGGCAAGGTGCAAAAATTTATCCTGCGTGACCAGGCCATAAAAGCGCTAGGTCTGGAAAGCGCAGCTCAGATCAAAACAGCTTAAATTGATTCATCCGTAGGGACAAGGTGCGGTGTAGGGCTGATGCGGGGGCCTGGTGCTTGTCCTCCAGGGAACCGCACGAAACAGTTCATCCGTAGGGACAAGGTGCGGTGTGGGGCCGATGCGGGGGCCTGGTGCTTGTCCTCCAGGGAATCACCCGAAACAGACGAACACGCTAGAAAGGTTCATTGTCTATGTCAACCGAAGAGAACAAAGCCATTGTACGCCGGTACCTCGAAGAGTCATGGAATAATAGGGAACGTAGGTATAATTGACGAGTTAATGGCCCCGAATTATGCACGATATCTGGCTGGACAGGCTAAGCCGCTTGACCGGGAAGGTCAGAAACAACGTATTGCCGGATTCCACAAAGCTATGCCCGATCTACATCTTGCTATTGATGACCTGTTTGCTGAAGGAGACCGGGTAGTCTTTCGTGTCACAATTCGCGGTACCCACCAGGGAGCATTCATGGGCGCCGCTCCTACCGGCAAGCAGATAACAGCAACCGCTGTCGACATCGCGCGTTTAGCAGATGGCAGAATCGTGGAACACTGGGGTCAGATGGATACGCTGGGTTTGATGCAACAGCTTGGCCTGATCCCGGCACCAGCGTAAGGCGGCCTGGCGCACAGGCGTTAAGGATTTCAGCAGGAGGCAATTACCATGGGCAATACGGATAGAAGGTGTTGGAAACGCAGACACTATATCGCTGTGCTCTGTTGCCTCTCGTTGATTCTCAGTGGCTGTGCCTCGTTATTTTCAGGCGTAAGCGGCAATGGGAGTACCACCGCCCCGGTTGTAACGGTGACCGGACTGACCGCCGTGACCGGCGCCTCTCCCACTCCCGCCAGTGATAGCGACCTGGCGAGCAAACTTGTGCAGGGTATGACCCTGGATGAAAAGTTGGGACAGATGGTGATTGTCGAGTTCTATGGCTCGGCGCT
>VBFM01000450.1:614-1948 GCA_005882595.1 Chloroflexota bacterium | reverse complement strand
CCTGTTTTGCCAGGCGGCGTTGCAGCACGTTGGTAAAGCCTTTTAAACTCGTGATCGGTGTTTTGAGTTCATGGCTGGTCATGCTGATGAACTCGTCTTTGCGCCGTTCGACCAGCACCCGCTCTGTGATATCGTGGATAATGGTGATGACCATTGCTATCTTCCCTTGCTCATCAAACACGGGGCGTGATTTGGCGAGCGACCAGCGTTCGGGCTGCCCGCTTCCTATCCTGGCGTAGCCAATCGTGGCCTGGGCCTCCCGTTCCCCAGCGAACACTCGCGTGTGTGTGAGTTGGGAGCGCGAAAAGGGCTGTCTCTGTTCATCGACGATCTCATACCTGCTGACAATGCCAAGTGGCGGCGTTTGCAGCATGTCCTGTACCGAGGCATAGCCCGTCATCTGCGCTGCCGCTTCATTCGCATAAATGATGTGGCTGTGGGTATCGTAGACGATAATGCCATCGGCCACCCCTTGCAGGATAATATCCAATTGATCGCGGGACTGCTGGACTGCTCGATAGAACCGCGCATTCTGGATAGCAAGCGAGGCGCGTGCTGCAAGCTCTTCTGCCATGGTGAGATCTGTTTGTGTATAGTGACGGCCTGGTTGTGCTAAAGCAAAGGTCACCGTCCCTATGGCTTTCCCCTCAATTACAAGAGGAATGGTCATGCCTGAAGTAAAGCCGATGTTGCGCAATAACCTCAGTTGCTCGCTATCCACCGCCGTGGCTACCAGCATGTCGTCGCTGATAACAGGGACAAATTCAGAGATGCCTGTCCGCAGGACATGTGGTATGCCCTGCTTCGCATTCCTATCCAACGGATATTTTTTTCTGAATTCCTTGGCCCATGCTACTCTTTGCGGGTCAGCATGTGTAATGACCAGTTGCTCAATTGAGCCATCTTCGGCAAGCATGTCGATGGTGCACCAGTCGGCAATCTGCGGAACGGCAAGATTGGCGATGGTTTGCAACGTCATTTTGTAGTCAAGCGAGGAAGAAAGCAGCTTACTGGCATGGGCGAGGAAGTGTAAATGCTGTTGCAGTTGTTTGCGTTCGCTGATATCACGCGCAATTTTTGATGCACCAGTAATCTGGCCTTCTTTATTTTTGATGGGAGAAATACTCAGCGAGATATCAATTCTGGTCCCATCTTTGCGTACACGTACGGTTTCAAAATGGTCAATGTGCTGACCATTTCTCAGTTTCTGGAGAATGGTGTCTTCTTCTGCTCGTAGCTCCACAGGGATAATGAAGGAGATATGCTGGCCGATGGCTTCCTGGGCGGTATAGCCAAACAAGGATTCTGCTGCGAGATTCCAACTGGTGATGATC
>VBFM01000450.1:0-604 GCA_005882595.1 Chloroflexota bacterium | reverse complement strand
TGTTCCAGCTGGTGATCACGCCGTCGAGATCCTTGCCGATGATGGCATCATCGGAGGATTCAACAATGGCGGTAAGCCGGAGTTGATCTTCCTCTGCCTGCTTGCGCTCGGTGATATCCCGGTTAATTTCCAGGATGGCGATAGGTTGGTTCTGCTGATTACGCTTGACCACCTGGCGGCTTTCTACAATCACCTGGGTTCCATCTTTGCGGGTATGCACCAGTTCCCCTTCCCACTGCTCCCCTGTTGCCAGGAGGCTATCGAGCACCTCACGAGACACGGGAAAGTGCGTCTGGAGCAAATTATGGGTAACTTTTCCTATAGCTTCCTGCGCTGTCCATCCATAGAGTTCCTCCGCGCCGCGGTTCCAGAAGACAATGATGCTCGCGGGATCGCGTACAAGAATGGCATCATGGGCAAGTTCAATGATGCTTTGGAGGACAGCCGGGATGTGTCCGTCAAACGTGAGTTTCGTCTCATCGGGAAAAAGGGGAGAGGTGCTCATGTGTTGCCCTCCTTTCTAAAGTTACTTACACCCATGATGCCATCACCAGGAGAGAACCAGGACTTTGGTATGATAGACGCTGGTCATTTCCTGGAAAAT
>VBFM01000449.1:2042-9392 GCA_005882595.1 Chloroflexota bacterium | reverse complement strand
GCCCCCACTCTTCTGGATCGCCTCGTATTTCCGCGTAGCGATGCGTGATAACTTCCGCGCGATTCGCGTGCGCCTGGCCCGCATCAATGCCTACATCGCGGAAAACATCGGCGGCATGTACATTGTGCAATTGTTTAACCGCGAGCAGCGCAACTACGAACGCTTCGATGATCTCAACCGCGATTACCTCGCGCAGACGGTGCGCTCGCTGTTCTACTTCATCTCGTTCAGCTCCATCACGAATTTCCTGAGCGCGCTGGCTGTGGCCTTAATTATCTGGTATGGCGGCGGACGAGTGCTGGTTGGGGCATTGACGTTGGGCGCATTGGTGGCATACCTGCAATATGTCGATCGTTTCTTCCTGCCCGTGCGTGACCTGGCGGAAAAGTACAATATCCTGCAATCCGCCATGGCTAGTTCTGAGCGCATCTTCAAGGTACTCGATGAGTCAATTATTGTGCAGGATCCGCCTGAACCCCAGGCATTTGGCAAAGTGCATGGCGAGATCGAATTTCGCGATGTGTGGTTTGCCTACAATCCTGGTGACTGGGTGCTGAAAGGCATTTCATTCAAGATTCGCCCCGGAGAACGCGTTGCCTTTGTGGGTGCGACGGGCGCCGGCAAGACCTCGCTTATTAGCCTGATCTCGCGCTTCTATGATGTACAAAAAGGGGCGGTCTGCATCGATGGCATCGATGTGCGCAATGTGCGGCAGAAAGACCTGCGAAAACACGTCGGGACGGTGCTGCAAGATCCGTTCATCTTCTCCGGCACGATCGCCAGCAACATCCGCCTGCACGATAAGAGTATCAGCGATGAGCGCGTGCGCCAGGCGGCGGAATACGTGAATGCTGCCCATTTCATCGAGCAGCTGCCGCACCAGTACGAGGAGGAGGTGCGCGAAAGAGGCGCGGGCCTCTCCGTCGGGCAAAAGCAGTTGCTCGCCTTCGCGCGCGCTATCGCCTTCAACCCCGAAATCCTGCTGATCCTGGACGAAGCCACTTCTAGCGTGGACACTGAAACCGAGGTGCTTATCCAGGATACGCAATGTGGACCGCATTATCGTGATGCACAAAGGGCGCATCGTGGAGCAGGGAACGCACGAGGAATTGTTAAATCGACAGGGTGTGTACAGGCGGCTATATGATTACCAGTATGCCCAGTAGACAGCAGAGATGGAGAAGCCCACTCGCAAACGATCAATCGGTTGACGAGCGCTTGTGGGTGGGCTTCTCGTTATTATGAGCGCCTGGCAGTATTACCGCCTGCCAGTCGGGGTAAGCTCACGCTGGGGTTGAGAGGCTACCATCGTCACCTCAATATCGTCGTACTTCTTCACCTTGTAGATGATCGTCGAGACCACCCAGCTGACAAGGAAGATGCCGATGATGATGCTTCCCAGTACCCCAAAGTCCAGGTTCCCCAGGGAATCCCAGATTCCTCCGCTCAGATGAAATTCCACCGCAATAATCGAGAACACTTCGATGGTACCCACGACAAACGCCACCAGCACAGAAATCAAGGTAATGTTCAGGTTATAATAGAGCTTACGAATGGGTTTGACAAAGGCCCAGCCATAGGCGCCAAGCATCAATATGCCATCCGTCGTATCCAGCAGGCACATACCGGCGGTGAACAATGCCGGGAAGATGAGAATGTAGGCGATGGGAAGACCTTTCCCTGCCTGTGCTGCCGCGATACCGAGTATGCCAACTTCGGTAGCAGTGTCAAAGCCCAGGCCAAAAAGCACACCTACAGGATACATCTTCCAACTCTTATCAACCATTCTGAGCAGGGGACGAAAGAAACGCCCCATTAGCCCGCGCTGGTTCAAGAATTCGTCCAGAGTCTGATCATTGTATTCCTCGCCACGACTGACATGGCGAAAAGCCTGAAAGATTTCCCACAGAACCAGGAAGTTAATGATCGCGATCAGGTACAGGAAGGTGGCTGAAACCGAGGTGCCGATGAGGCCACCTGCATTTTTCAGAGCGGGAATGGCACCAGAAACAACAGTTGCAGCGATAGCGATGGCGACGGTTAAGCCTATCACAATGGTGGAATGGCCGAGGGAAAAGAAGAAACCTACGGCTACGGGGCGTTTGTTTTCCTGCATGAGTTTGCGCGTGACGTTATCAATGGCCGAGATATGATCGGCGTCGACCGAGTGGCGCAGACCAAAGGTATAGGCTAAAAGTGCAACGCCAAGCAGCGTTGGATACTGGATAGAAAAGCTCACGAAGGCGACGGCCCACGCAGCGATGTTGAAGATAATCAGAAGGGCATAAATGCCGATCACCTTGCGGCGAATATCGTGAGAACTGTCACTGAAGACCGTTTTCAACGCAGAAATACTGAAATTACTACTCATGAATCCTCCTCGCGTGCAACCTGTCAGGCTGACCAAACAGGATGGATGCCATCTCTACAGGAACGACCTGCTGCTTTCTTGCAAGCGCTTTCCACCTTCGCGGAGCGCAGCATGCCACTCATAAGAGTATAATCTAGAATCGTACCTAATTGCAATACTTTCGCAATTGCAATTTTTATTCACGAACCGGTTCCTTGAAATGGACGAGATGAAGGAGAGGAGAGTTAATGCGTCCTTTCTCACTTCTCTAACACATACGTTCCCGGAGCGGTAGTGATGGGAGGATGCTTTTTACTGCCCATCGAGGGCGGAGGCACCTGCTCGCCTGAACGAGCTTGCAGCCATTCCAGCCAATCGGTCCACCAGCTGCCTTTCTGCTGTTCGGCGCCCTCGAACCACTGGGCGGCGGTCTTGGCAGGTTTCTCGTTTAGCCAGTAGCCTCTGCCTTTGGTGGGAGGATTGATAACACCGGCGATGTGGCCGCTGCCACCGAGAGCGAAGCGCACAGGGCCGCTGGCAAGTTGCGAGATACGCCAGGCCGACTGCCAGGGCACGATGTGATCCTGCTGCGTGCCAACGGCGTAGATGTCCTGGTGAATCTGGCCAAGGTCAATGGGAACACCCTTCAGTACGATCTTGTTGGGTTTGATCAGGTTGTTCTCCAGGTAGGTGTTGCGCAGGTAGAATGAGTGCGCGGCGCGGGTCATGCGTGTGCCGTCAGCGTTCCAGTAGAGCAGGTCAAAGGCTGGGGGCTCCTTGCCCAGTAAGTAGTTGTTGACCACGTTGCTCCAGATCAGGTCGTTGGCACGCAGCATATTGAACATGCTTGCCATCGAACGGCTGTCCAGGTAGCCGCGCTCCATCATCTGCCCCTCGATGTACGTCACCTGCGGCTCGTCGATGAAGACGGAGGTATCGCCCACCTCGCTGAAGTCTTGCAGCGCGACAAAGAAGGTGGCGGAATTGGCCGTTTCATCCCCTTTGGCCACGAGATAGGGCAGCGCCATAGAGAGCAGCGTCCCGCCGATGCAGTAGCCAACAGGGTTGACCTTTGGTGAGCCGGTAATCTCCTTGATTACTTCGAGTGCGCTCAGTGGCCTCTTCCATCGAGGCATCGGGGTTCTTCCAACTGATGACGAAGACAGTGAACCCGTTGTCCACGAGGAACTTGATCAGGCTATTGTGCGGCTGCATATCCAGCACATAATATTTGTTGATCCAGGGGGGAATAAACAGCAAGGGGATGGCGTACACCTTCTCAGTCGTGGGTGCGTACTGAATGAGTTCGATCAGTGTATTGCGATAGATCACCTGCCCAGGTGTCAGTGCCAGGTTGCGTCCCGGTGCGAATGCGTCGGTGTCGGTCATCTTGATCTGCCCCGCTTTGATGTCGCGCAACAGATGCTCCATCCCCTTCACCAGATTTTGGCCACCAGTCTGCACCGTCTCGTGGATGACCTGCGGATTGGTGAAGGCCAGGTTGCTGGGACTGATGGCATCCAGGAACTGGCGCAGGTAGAAGGTGAGCTTGCGCTGCTGCTTTTCATCGAGTTTCTCTATTTCTGAGGCGCTTTTGAGTAAGGCTGTGGCAGCAAGTAGATAGCTTTGCTTGATAACGTCGAAGATGGCATTTTGCTGCCAGTCTGGCGAGCTGAAGCGTTTATCGCCTTTCTCTGGCTCGACGACCGTGCTGGCATCCTGGCCCCAGAGTTTGAGTGTGGTCGAGGCCATCACCTGCGTATACTGCTGGACGAAATCGCTATAGTTCGCCCAGGCGCGTGCGGGATTGTGCATGGCATCGATCCACATCTGCTGGAAGGCGCGGGCTGTCTCGGCGGGATCGAGGGGCAACAATTTGCTATAGGGGTTGATCTGCCAGAGCTGATCGATTATAGTGATCCACGGGTCTTTTCCACTTTCCTGCGCCTGCCCATCGGTTGTATGTGTTGCTGCATAGCCTTTCAAGGTATTCTCAAACAGCTTCGTCCAGGCTTCGAAGGGATTCTGGCCGGGTGATGTAGTGTCTGCCATATTACTACTCCTTCTTGCTCACCTTTGTTTTTGCTACTCCATTTTAAGGTATTTTTGAGAAAAGTGAGGATACCCATGCTCCGCTTGTTACGATGCGATTGAGTTTTTGAGGGCGGCCTGTATGCGCGGCAGTATTGGTACCACCTGTTTCTTACGAGAGACAAGATCGTCCACGACGACCGAATGTCCATCCGGCTCTAATCGGACTTTCAGCACTTCAGCAACAGCCTGCTCGCCTCCCCAGATGAGTAAACGGCAGCGCATGTTGATGATATCGACGATCATAAACAGCAGTAAGTCGTAGCCGCGTTTGTCAACGAGTTGCTGCATGGTTGAGAGCAGTTCGGGGATACGTTTCTCGATGGTCATGGGACTGGCCGTCTCAACGGTGCCGATAGCGAACTTCGCGTCCTGAACGGTGAACTCTTTAAAGTCGGCGGTGATCAAGGCTTCCGCGCTGCGTTCATTCATATCGGTAGCGGCAGCCGCAAAAATTTCCTGGCCGTACTGCTCGATATCCTCTCCCGTGATTTCAGCCAGTTCGGTGGCTACACGCTCGTCGCGCGCAGTGCAGGTTGGAGAACGCAGTATCAGTGTATCGTAGAGTAACCCGCCCAGCAGCAGTCCGGCTACTTCTCGCGGGATGGGCACATCTGCTTCATGATATAATCCAGCGATGATGGTACCGGTACAACCAACGGGATCGGCGCGGAACATGATGGGTTTGTTGGTATGCACGTCAGCAATGCGGTGGTGGTCGATAATACCTAGCAGTTCGGCCTCCTCAATACCATCGACGGCCTGTGATTGCTCATTATGATCCACCAGCACTATACGTTTTGGCCGCGCATTGAGGAGATCAGTACGTGAAAGATACCCTACAAGCTTGCCCTCGGCATCCACGACAGGTAGAGAGCGGCGGCGCGCCAGCGTTCGCTGCACGTCGCTCATCTGATCTTCTGGATGGATACTGTCAAATTCGCGGTACATGATATCCTGGGTACGCATGCTCAAGTTAATCAGGCGGGTAGTGGTAAAAGTATGATGTGGAGTACTGATGACCATGACTCCCTGCTTCTTAGCCGCTGCTATGGTGCGCGCGGAAACCAACAAATCGCCTGTCACGACCAGCGCCCCGGCACCGCATTCAATCGCCTTGAGCTGGGCATCCTCGCGATCACCAAGTATCACCAGGCAGCCCGGCTCGATATAATCCGCCATGGTCTCGGCTTGCATGGCCCCGACGAGTACGCGATCACCAAGCTCGCGCCGTCCTTCCACCAGCACGCGGCCTTTGAGAACACGTATCAGGTTGTCACGATACAGGGGCAGGCGATTGACCGTGCGGGAGTCAAGTTCATTAAAAAAGAGTTTGGCGAAATCCTCAACGGCAATAATGCCGCGCACCTTGTTCTCTGAATCCACGACGGGCATGGAACGGCGATTGTGTTCCTGGAGCAGTTGGCCAGCCTCCAGGAGCGGCTGGTCGATGTGCGCGCATGTCACACCACGCCGCATCACATCACGTACCTGAAGATAGACATCATCCAATGCCTCTGGCGATTCAACCTGGTACCGTTCGAGCACAAAGCGCACCTCGGCCTTTAGCACGCCATTACGCGCGGCAATAGCGTTTTCCTCCCCTTGCAGTTGCAGCAGTCGAGCATACGCATAAGCTGAGGCGACGGAGTCCAGGTCTGAGTTTTTATGTCCAATGACATAGATCGGTTGTGACACGGCGCTGACCCTTCATAATATAAGGAAGTGCTAGATGTACACTCCACCATTAATGCTAATCGCTTGAGCCGTCATATAGTCTGCCTCCGAGACGATATAGCGGACACACGAAGCGATTTCTTCGGGCTTGCCAAAGCGACCCATCGGGATTTTATCGAGGATGCGCTGACGTATATGCTCCGGCACTGTCATGAGCATGTCGGTTTCGGTGAAGCCCGGACAGACGGCGTTCACGGTAATGCCGTGACGGGACACTTCCAGCGCGAGCGATTTGGTAAAGCCAATGATACCGGCTTTGGTGGCGGCATAGTTTGATTGCCCGACGTTGCCGCCCTGCGCTACAAACGAACTGATATTGACGATCTTACCACTCTTGCGTTCCAGCATAAAGGGAGAACCTGCTTGGTGCAGTTAAATAGGCTGCCGAGATTGACATCTATCACTTCGTCCCAGTGTTCCCTGGTCATGGTTTTGAGGGTCTTGTCCCGAGTGATGCCAGCGTTATTGACCAGGATGTCGATCTGCCCAAAGGTTTCGATGGTCTGCTTGATCATCTCACCCACCTGGTCGTACTCGGTGACATCAGTCTGTACGACCAGCGCTTTTGGCCCAAGCTCTTCGATCTCGCTGGCCAATTCGTGGGCGGCATCGGCGCTTGTCACATAGTTCACGACGACATTGGCGCCCGTTGCGGCCAGTTCTTTGGCAATAGCACGGCCAATACCACGCCCTGCGCCGGTAACGATTGCTGTTTGACCATCCAGTCGCTTACTCATAGCGTCCTTTCTCCTTCAAATAATGATAAACAGTTGGACTTGAGCCTTCAAATTCAAGCAATGACCTCTCATAGAATAGTAGTAGTACATAGGTGGCTGAAAGTCAAACACATGCGAGGATACCCAGTGGCTGTTCGTGGCCCTTCAAACTTTATTGGAGCAAAATTAGCGAACGAGGATACGATGCCCTGCGCGTTTCCATTTCTACAGGGGGTGTTTCAACAACAGTATCGGGGGTTGGTATCTGCTCAATTCTGCCAAGCAGGAACAGGTAGCTTAGGATACCAAGAACCAGGATGACGCCTGCAATGACGAAATTGAGAGCAAATGACCCGGTGGCATCAGCAACATAGCCTGCTACGATTGGAGCGGCAATGCCCGCCACATTGCTGACGCAATTCATGATGCTGCCGACGGTTCCCACGCTGCCCTTGG
>VBFM01000449.1:0-1978 GCA_005882595.1 Chloroflexota bacterium | reverse complement strand
GCCACATTGGGATTGGTAGTAAAGGCCGCTCCCAACACTGTAATTCCTAGCAGCATACCGATGGTCAGTAAGGTCTGGCGCACCTTCGTTGCATCACGCCCGCTTTTAATGAGCCTATCAACCAGCCAGCCGCCAATGACGAGGTCTGTAATCGTCGCTACAACCCAGGGGATGATGGCATACAGCAGAACGTCTCTTCTTTAGCGAAGTATTTTTGCTACCTTGCTTCTTTAAGGATTATGCAATCGTCTAGGAATGTCTTTGTGTATTAAGCAGCATGCGTATGGCTTCTCTCTGTAATTCCGCTTATATCTGCTGGGGGAGCTTCGATCTGTTCAATTCTGCCTAATAAGAACAAGAAGCAGAAAATCCCAACAAGAAGAATAGCGCCGGTAATAAGGAAGTTTACGCCAAAGCCAGTGCGATCAGCAACAATACCTGCGACGATGGGTGCTACGATCCCTGCCAGATTGCCCAGGAAGTTCATAATGCCGCCAACAGTTCCAACAGTCCCTTTAGGAGCAATTAAAGATGGAATGCTCCAAGCAATAGGAGCGGCAAAAGCAAGTCGACTGCGACATTGACATTAGCGGTAAAGGCTGCTCCAATAGCTGCGATACCAAGCAACATACCTACGGTAAACAAAACCCTTCTGACTTTAGTGGGTTCATAGCCACTTGCGATTAATTTATCAACCAGGACTCCTCCTATCAGCACATCGGCTACTCCTGCGACCAGCCAAGGAATAATAAGGTACAAGCCGCTTTTCAATACCGATGCATGCAATTGTGTTTGGAGATAGCCAGGCAACCACACGAGAAACAAGTTAAACGCGTAGTTATAGCAACTAAAACCAAGAGTCAACCCCCATATTTTCCGTTGGCGCAAAAGGAAGCGAAGATTTGCTGTCGTGTTGGTAGGAACTGCGCCTTCTTGTTGCGACCCTCCTTCAACGATATAATCCCGCTCCGTTGCTGATAAACCGCTTGACTCTCCTGGATCACGATAGAGTACCCAATAGGCCACAGCATAGATGAGACTGAGTATGCCAGTCGTCCAAAAAGCAGCACGCCAACCGTATGCGGAAACTACGAGTGCAATAATAGGAAGTCCAAGAGCACTTGAAAACTTGGCTGCCGCATCAAAGGTAGTTGTCGCACGTCCTCGCTCCTTGATAGGAAACCAGTAGCCCGTAGCTTTCGATGCGCCAGGAAAGGCCGGCGCCTCACCAATACCAAGAAGAATTCGGGAGAGGAGAATAAGCCCAAGGCCACTGACAATGGCGGTCATGAAGCTTGCAACCGACCAAAGTATTGTCCCAATTCTCATCATCCACTTTATTCCAACCCTATCCAGCAAAGTGCCTACGGGAATTTGCAGGAGCGTATATGACCAGAGATACGAAGAAAGGAGCAATCCAATCTCAGCGTTTGTGAAATGAAATTCCTTAATTAAAGGAGTTGTTGCTACTGAGAGATTGACACGATCAAAGTAGTTAATGACAATACCAACACCTAAGAGAGCGGCAATACGCCAACGTACATTTCCAACTCGCTTTTCCATTTTGTGACTCCCTCCTTAGAAATGGACAGACGCTTCTATCTTTGATACGCGCTATCTTTCTAAAAAGTGACGAGGGGACAGCCAGCGATACAGGAAGGCCAGTTGATAGACAAAGATCGCCCGCCATCCGCAAAGCGTTGGGTAGCGACCAAGCCACAGGTCGGGAACTTGTCCATGCCCATCAAAGATGCCTTTGAAGTGTTCATTAAAATTTTCCATCGCGATGGAACGGAGTTTGTGAAAGAGGCGTCGGACTTCCACGCCATCATCGGTGTGGGGATAGCTTCCATACTTCGTGGTCACCAGCGGCCGATCCGCTTGGTCACAGTTCTCGTGCAAGTCAGGGGTGTTGTAATGGAGATTTCCCAAGACGAAACGGACATCGGCAGGAACTTCGCGCAAGAGATTGGAAGCA
>VBFM01000448.1:5760-8685 GCA_005882595.1 Chloroflexota bacterium | reverse complement strand
AAACCATGTTTCATCGATACCGGGATGCATATAATGATCAAAGTCGCGCAATACGTCATCGTAGTGTTCAAGATACACTGTATCATTGGTCGCTTGTTCCAGCAAGTGCGGCTGCACCTCGCTAAGGAAGCGCACTGGATTATGTCCAACCTCCTCCCACAGACTGGGATCGAGTTTTCTGTAGAGTGCACGCGCCTCAGGATGCCAGCTCCACCACAGGTTATACGCCAGTTCATAGAGCCGGCTGATCCTCGCAGGCATAATCGGAAAGACCGTCACACGGCCAAAGACTTTCACTCGTTATGATTCCTTTCTATGACAACATCTCATGTTAAGTATATATTGGCAGGGAAATGAGGTCAAATGTACCGGCTGTGTGCGATGCCGGTGATGCAGGTAGTGGACCGTCAAGATGCAAGTGACATACATTGGCAGGCTCAGCATCCCGATCTCATTCGTTCTCCCAAACGGGTTTTAGCTCATCTTTGGGAGGATTCCTGGTTTGGAAACGCTCTCTTTATTATGATACTCTATTGTTGTTGATGGTGCTAGTTCGCTTGTAAAGTTTTGTACGTGGGGAATTGGCGAGATCAGCACCGGTCTCCGGCTCAATCCTCACAAACACAACAAAACCACCATCCCCGTTTCGCTCTTAATATCAGAAAGGAAGCACCTATGTATGGAATAGTCAAAAGACTTGATATCGACTTTCAAAACCAGATCCTACAAGATTGTAGCAGCCTCCTCAGTGCAGCACCTCTCTACAGTAACTACGCGCCTCGGAGAGGGATAGGCAGGCGAGACTGTAGTGGCAACTGTGAAACCTGTTTCACAGGAGGAAATGTGAGAATGGCCACGTATAAGAACACAAACTTTGGACCCTGGGGATACTATGCACCCCCTTGCGGATCCAGGTACGTCCAAGAGCATCCCTCAACAGGAGAGCCATTTCCGCCCATTCCTGCAAGCATTCTAGCTATTTGCAAAGACCTTGCAGATGAGTACGGCTTTGATTATGAGGCACAGTCAGCCTATCTGTCTTACTACCCCCTTGGATCATCAATTGGACGCCACCAAGACTATGAAGAGAAGGTCAATAAGCCTGTCATCTCAATAAGTCTTGGGGAGGATGCGATCTTTGAGTTCGGAGGACTTGAGCGATTCGGGTCCTACGAGGATATCATTCTTCATTCTGGAGATGTATTCATCTTTGGAGGAGAGCATAGATACTGCTATCACAGTGTCAGGAAGAT
Source organism: Chloroflexota bacterium (assembly GCA_005882595.1). Taxonomy (GTDB): domain Bacteria; phylum Chloroflexota; class Ktedonobacteria; order Ktedonobacterales; family Ktedonobacteraceae; genus VBFM01. The sequence continues at coordinate 7,432 of VBFM01000448.1, read as the reverse complement.
CATTCCAGATACCAGACCTGCTGACCTCATCATGGAACCAGTCAGAATCAGTATCACCATCAGGCAATATGAATAATTCCCAAAAGAAGGGCCTTTATCGGGGAGTCAAGCGAAATAGAGATGGCAATCCTGGTGATACCCAATTCTAGAAAGGAAATGCACAATGCTACAAGAACTCCACAGCAAACTCATAGCAGCGCGGAACTTTGAACTGGTTGCGAAGTTCTGGGACTGGTACATCCTACTCCGGATCAGCGGGGTCAAGGGCAGGCTTTCCTGCTACTGGGATCATGATCAAGATGGCCTGGGATATAATGCACCAGAGCGCCTTTGGGAGGTGGCAGACAACATCGATAGACTTGAGGAACAGATGCAAGAGCGCGGATGTCCTCTCACTGCCATACCCTTGGAGCTATGGCGAGAAGACACTAGATCAGACACTGAGTTACAGCGGTTGGCGAAAGTGTTGAGCCAGCATAGTGAGTGAACCAATGACACGTATTCGGATTCAATCTTTCGGAAGGCCGCTGTAGGGAAGAGGACAATATTGATGCACTGGAATGCTTGGAACAGGAACAGGAGAATATTCGCGCGGTCTTGCTGTGGTTCATTACCCATCTGGCCGAGAGCGTGTCTGTTCAGGGAGACCTTGAGCGGGTGGATTGTCCCGACCCGAAAATTGTTTTATACTATGCGGGGACAACAAACTTCATTTCTTAGCAAGCGAGGGGGCAACAGCGAGTCATGCCAGATTCCGGTGGACGACGTGTACGAGAGGGCATCCGTACCTCACAGCATAGCAGAGAAGAAATTTCCAGCAGAAAAACAGTAACACACCATAATATTCTGAAATCGCGCTCGCGGCAGATCACAGGAATTGCGGGTGGGCTGCTGGTCATCGCTGCCATATGCTGGCTGGGCTGGTTGTTACTCCACCAGTTAACAGGATTTACCGGTCTTTCAACACTTCCGCTTCCTGGAATTGCCCCTGCGGCTACCCCTACGCCTCCGCTCTCGCCGTTACTTGCGGCTGGTATCTCCCTGGGACATTCCTCGCAGACACCAGCGCTCAGCGCCCAGCAGGCCCTGCAGATTGCGGGCCAACTTGAGCCCGATGCCGCCGCACACGCAAAAAAAGTCATATCAGAATACGTGCTGCTCAACTACGCGCAGAAGAATTCAACGCAGCCTGACATGACCAATAGACCCGCCTGGATGATCTACTACCAACAAATCCCGCTGCAATCCTCCGACCCGGCTGTAGACCCTACACCATTTCCGCAAAGCCATCACGACCTTTATGTCTTTCTGGATGCCACTAGCGGCAAAGAACTGCTGGCAGTCTGGGTCTGATGAGCTTAACTGTCGTGCATCTTAATCCAGCCATGACGCAGCGCGTGCACCACAGCCGCGGTACGATCATTCACCGAAAGCTTCTTGAGAATCGAGGTAATGTGGTTCTTGACCGTCTGGTCGCTAATTCTCAGCGATTTCGCAATTTCCTTGTTACTATTTCCTCGCGCGATATAGTCAAGAATCTCCACTTCGCGGCTTGAGAGCGGAGAGTAGAGGTCTTTCGTCGCCACTTCTTCCTCTTCGACCGCCAGTTCGCGGAACGACTTGAGCACGCGGCTCGCCAGTTGAGGCTTTGAGAGCACATCGTCATTGATTA
>VBFM01000448.1:0-5610 GCA_005882595.1 Chloroflexota bacterium | reverse complement strand
TGTGGGGCGAGGTGGCGCATCTGCCTGGCTATCTCCAGGGGATCGGCTGCCGTCAGACCGGCATCAATCAACGCCACGTCAGGATTGCCTGTGCGCGCTAGCTCAAGAATCTCCAGCGCATCTGTGGATTTACCGATAATCTCACAGTTCCCCATTTTTTCGAGCGTGGAGCAAATACCCTGGCGGAACAAGGGCTGCTCGTCAACAACGATGACTTTTATGGTATCCATGCAATTCCTCTTTGCAGAGCAGCTAGTGGATGCTGGCCTGCCGACACTTCTATCGATGTACCTTCGCGTGCATCGGAATATATTTCCCCAGTTTTGATCGAGGACAGTAGAATGAAAAACGCGCCTGCTTAAATTCTTTCCAGGCGCCGAAGTGTGGAATTGATACCTACTCGCAGGCTCTCAATCACCCCTTTGCCGGTCAGCGCAACCGACTCAAAGCTCGGAAAGCGATACGGGTTCAGGTACTGTTCTAATGCCGAGACCGGCAAGATATCCTGTAAGTCCCGCTTATTCCACTGCATGACCAGGGGAAAATCGGTGATATCCTTGTTCATACGCTTGAGTTGATCCTGTAGCTCGTTCCAGCTTTCAATATTCTCCTGCAGCTTACTGGCCTGCGAGTCGGCTACGAAGATCACACAATCCGCTCCCTTCAGCACGGAAATACGAGTCTGCTGGTACAGTACCTGTCCTGGAACCGTGTAAAGCTGAAAGCGGATCTGAAAGCCGTGAACCTTCCCCAGTTCCAACGGAAGAAGATCGAAATACAAGGTACGCTCGGTCTCCGTGTCAATAGAAACCATATCACCTACATCTCGGGGGTTGACCGCCTGGTGTATATAGTGCAGATTTGTCGTCTTTCCGCACAAACCAATACCATAATAGACGATCTTACAATTGATTTCTCGTTTCGCCATGTTAATGAGAGACATAAATGTTAGTTCTCCTACCCGCTCAAACGCGCCTCTTCCTGAACGCTCCGCTTGATCCTTCAAGGAAAAACTGTAGAGGCGACCCGTGAGGCCGCCTTTGCTATCAGTCGCTCCTGATTGAAACACAGTATACAGTATTTTACGTAAATTGCCAACTTTGTAGAGATATTGGGTAAGGTTCACCGGTTGTGCGAAGCCAGGACTTGACCCTCCTAATACCATGCATCTATACTAAACGCAGAAAACAACTGTTCAGGAGCAAGCTATGCCGTGTAACTGGGGCGTCCTCGGCGCTGGCTTCATTGCCAATCGCGCCGTCATACCGGCCATCCAGCATACACCCGATTCTCATGTGCTGGCCATAGCCAGTCGTGACGAGCTGCGTGCTACATCCACTGCCTCACAATTCGCCATCGAACATGTTTACCACGACTACCAGGCCCTCCTGAATGATCCCGGCGTGCAGGTTGTCTATATCGCCTTGCCCAATCATCTCCACCGTGAGTGGACCATTCGCGCTGCCCAGGCGGGTAAACATGTCCTATGCGAAAAACCCCTCGCCATGAGCGCCGCCGAATGCGAAGCCATGATCCTCGCCTGCCAGCAAGCGAAGGTCCTACTCATGGAAGCCGTCATGTATCGCTTTCACCCACGCATGCAAGCCTTAAAACGTATGCTCGACGCGGGCGAAGCCGGAGAACTGCGTTTCATCCATACCGCGTTCTCCTTCCCATTCAACGCCCCCACCAATTATCGCGCCTTCCCAGAGTTCGGTGGCGGCGCCCTCCTCGACATCGGCAGCTACTGCGTCAACGCTGCCCGCTGGCTCTCCGGTTCCGAACCCCGATCTATTTCCTCAGTATCTTCCTATAGCCAGAATGCTATAGATATGAGTACCAGCGCCGTATTAGAATTTGGGGACAATCTATCAGCGCACATCCAATGCAGCTTCGCCGCCGCCGAACACCAGGTCATCGAGGTTGTTGGCGCCAACGCCGCTATAACAGCGCCCCAGACCTTCACCGCGTGGAAAGAGGACACAACTTCGTTGATGATACAACGGGGATCAGTCTACGAGCAGCGTACATTTACCCCTGCCGACCCCTATCAGTTGATGGTGCAGCATTTCTATCCGCCAGAGGATGGGAAGAAGACATTACGGGTATTGGACTTATTGAGGAACAATCAGATATCTGGCAGAGCTTAAGGATGGCATCAGAGAACCAGAGTATCGCTCCATTTCGTGAATTTCAAGGTATGAGCAAGTGCTGACGTTTGTCAGGAAGAATAGAGAGAACAGCTAAGTACGAAAAGATTTTGTTATAATAGAAGCAGCGTTCCTGCATACGAAACGAAAGGTTAAACAAAATGAACAACATGAATGAGAAACGATCCTGGGCACTCGTTGCCCTCTGGTTTGGCACCATAGCCCTGCTTGGCTTGCTCAAACGAGGCATTGATAAACGCCGACCTTTTTAGAAAAACAGTTTATCGCTTTCTCCCTCTTCAAGTATGCAGCGAGCACACTCATCGAGTGTGAGACAACGGCAGTGCAGCAGTTCTTCCTCCAGCACTCGCTTCATCGCCTGGGCGCGTCGAATTACGGCGTCCACTTCGACCAGTTTCTGCTGGGCGAGTATCTCCCATCGAGCCGAGGCAGGGGTTTCTGCCGCGAACCCGTTGAATAAAGTCCGTATCTCAGCTACCGTGAAGCCCGCCTGTTGCGCTATTTGAATGACGGCCAGTCGCTCGAGCACACGAGCATCGTAGCGTCGGCGTCCGTTGATCCGGCTCGGCGCTGGTAAAACGTCGACGCTTTCGTAGTAGCGAATGGCCGATGCTCGTATGCCCGCCCTCTTTGCCACCTCGCCAATGGTAAGTTCTTCCATGAGTTTTTTGTCTCCTCTTGACTTAAAGTCCACTTTAAATAGTACACTTGAATTTAGACGAGCACAAGGTGTGCGCGTCAAAGCAAGAAAGAAAGGCGTTAAAACATGAAACAGGACGTAGAACTATACTCGAATGAGACGCCACTCGCCTGCACTCTGACCGAGTCAGAGCTTGTGACGCGATCAGCAGAGGTCAAGGACCTTTTCAAGCATGTGCAGCAGGTAGACGAATTGGCAGATGGCTATGCTCTCCGTTTTCCAGGAGATGACACCTGGGCCAACACACTGCTGCAATTCATCACCTTTGAGCGAGCGTGCTGCCACTTTTTCACCTTTGCACTGGTCTTCGAGCCGGAGCAAGGGTCAATCTGGCTGCACTTGCGTGGGCCTGAGGGGGTTAAGGCTATCGTCGAAGGTATGATTCAGTCCCATTGACGAAAACCTCCAGAACCGCTAGACTAACGGAAAAGCATAATGAAACTAGACGTGTTTAGCGCTAGGTGAGGTTTGGAAATATGACTACGGCAGAAACCAGCATTGCCACCGACTTTGAAATCGTCATCGGCCTTGAAGTGCACTCGCAACTTTTAACCAAAAGCAAAATGTTCTGCTCGTGCAGCACCGATTATGCCTATGCTGCGCCTAACACCCACGTCTGCCCGGTATGTATGGGCATGCCAGGTGTATTACCCGTAATTAACCAGGCAGCCGTCAACTACACTATCATGACGGCTCTCGCGCTCAACTGCACCATTCCCGCGTACTCCAAATTTGACCGCAAGAACTACCCCTATCCCGATTTGATGAAGGGCTACCAAATTTCGCAGTACGACATCCCTCTCAGTAAAGACGGCTATCTCACCATCGAGCATAACGGGCAGATCCGGCGCGTTGGCATCACCCGCGTCCACCTCGAGGAAGATACCGCGCGCCTCCTGCATCGTGATGGATACAGCCTGATCGACGTCAACCGCTCCGGCACGCCGCTCATGGAGATCGTCAGCGAACCCGATATGCGCAGCCCGCTTGAAGCGCGCCTGTACATGCAAAAGTTGCGTGAAATCCTCGTCTACCTCGGTGTTTCATCCGGTCGCATGGAAGAGGGCAGCCTGCGCTGCGATGCCAACATCTCTGTGCGCCCGCGGGGAGAACAGAAACTGGGTGTCAAGACCGAGATCAAAAACATGAATAGCTTCCGCTCGGTCGAACGCGCCCTTGCATACGAAGCGCAGCGGCAAATCGACCTGTTACGCGCTGGACAAACGATCTCGCAAGAGACGCGTGGCTGGGTTGAGACAAAGGGCATCACTGTACCGCAGCGCAGCAAAGAACAGGCGCACGATTATCGCTACTTCCCGGAGCCTGATCTCCCGCCACTGCTGATCGACCCGGCCTGGGTCGAGGAATTGCGCGCGCTCCTGCCAGAACTGCCGGATGCGCGCCGCGCTCGTTATATGCGCGACTATGGACTTTCCGCACAAGATGCCAACGTCCTCACCGAAGATAAAGCGTTGGGTGACTACTTTGAGCAGGTGGTAGCGGCATCTCCCACGACGGACCGTAACGCCAGAGCCAAAGCAGCCAGCAACCTGGTACTCAATGATGTCGCGCGCTTGCTCAAGGCGCATGCCATCGCCGTCCAGGACAACCCGCTTACTCCCGACGCCGCAGCAAACTTGCTCGACCTGCTCGATGCCAATCGCATCACCGGCAAGCAAGCCAAGGAGATCGGAGAAGAAGCCTTCATGACCGGCAAAATGCCAGAGTCTATCGTCAAAGAAAAGGGGATACAACCCCCTATTAGTGATGAGGGTCAGCTGGAACGTATTATAGAGGAGGTGATATCCAACAATCCAAAGGCGGCCAATGACTATCGCGCTGGCAAAGTCAACGCTTTGCAGGCATTGATTGGTCAGGTCATGAAACAAACTCGCGGCCAGGCAAAGGCCGATAGTGTACGTAATTTACTGATGAAAAAATTGGACGAAGCGCCTCCTGCGTAGAAGGTGTTTCGTACCCTTGAAAAGGAGAAGCAGACATAATGCACGAAGAAGTGAAGTCTGCCGCATTGAATCCCTACCAGATGGCGGTTCAGCAATTTGAGTCAGCCGCTGAAAAATTAAACCTCTCAGAGGATATGCGAGAGATTCTGCGACAGCCCAAACGTGAACTTGCCGTCAATTTTCCGGTGCGCCTCGACAGTGGTCGCATCAAGACCTTTACAGGCTATCGTGTCCAGCACAATGTCAATCGTGGCCCGGCCAAAGGCGGCATTCGCTATAGCCCCGATGTGACGCTGGATGAAGTGAAAGCGCTGGCAATGTGGATGACCTGGAAGTGCGCAGTCGTAGCCATACCCTTCGGAGGCGCGAAAGGCGGCGTCATCTGTGATCCCAAAAATATGAGCCCGTCCGAACTGGAACGTCTCACCCGTCGCTATGCCACCGAGATTTCCATCGTTATCGGTCCCCATGGGGATATTCCCGCGCCCGATGTCAACACCAACTCCCAGGTGATGGCGTGGATTATGGATACCTACTCCATGCATGAAGGGTACTCTGTGCCCGCTATCGTCACCGGCAAACCGCTCTCTATCGGCGGTAGTGAAGGTCGTAACGATGCCACCGCGACGGGCGTCCTGTTTGTCACCCGCCAGGCGGCCCGACGTATCGGTATGCCCCTCAAGGGCGCGCGCGTCAGCATCCAGGGCTACGGCAACGCAGGTTCGATTGCAGCTCGCCTCTTCCAAAGGGAAGGATCAAAAATCGTCGCCGTCAG
>VBFM01000224.1:0-11191 GCA_005882595.1 Chloroflexota bacterium | reverse complement strand
GATCTGGGTAAGGCTTCGCTCAAACAGGCCATTCTCGCGGGGGCACATCTGGAGGGAGTAGATCTCACGAAGGCGCACCTGGAAGGAGCAACGCTGTTAGGGGCCTACCTTGAAGGAGCGTTTCTGCAAGGGGCCTCTCTGGAAGGGGCGAATCTCTACGAGGCCCATTTTGAGGGGGCGAGGTTAGCTGGCGCCCACCTGGAAGGGGCGTATCTGCTGGGTACGCATTTTGAGGGCAAAGCAATTGGCGATGATGAACTCAAACGCCTGCGTGCATGGGTGCCGCACTTCCTGGAGATCTTGCCGGCGGCGGATCTGCGAGGGATCTTCCTGAATAATCGTACAAACCTGGATGATATTCACCCTGGGAACGATCAGTACGGCTATATTGCGCTGGCCGATGTGCATTGGGGCGATGTGAATCTCACTGTTGTCGATTGGGCAGGTTTGAAACGGCTGGGCGACGAGAGGATCGCTCGCCCACTGAATGTTGAGGAGGAGGAAGGTGCGCAACCTGGCGAACGAGGTTTGCCCGCCAGGGCTGAACGAGCGGTAGATATGTTGCTGCGGGCGCAAGAGGTCAGCGATGTGGTCGTGAGCTATGTCACGCGCTCACCTTCCTTGACGAAAAAGCTACTCGAACGGATGGTGCGAGAGGAGCGGATGCAACAGGAGACGCAGCAGCACCTTGAGCTGGAGCGCTTCCGGGCCGCGGTGCGCGCGAACAGGCAGCTCGCGGTGGTCTTGCGCACCCAGGGGTTGAATGAAGCGGCTGATCGTTTTGCCTATCGTGCCCATGTGCTACAGAAGCGAGTCTTGTGGCGGAGCGGCGCCAGCGCCTTAGGATCATACTTCTTTTCATGCTTTCTTGACATGCTGGCCGGATATGGGTACAAGCCAGGCCGTACCGTGATTGCCTATATTTCGACGATCCTCAGCTTTGCCATCATCTATTTTTCGCTTGGCCTGTTGGTGGGGTATCGGGCATCGATTTCTCCATTGTACGCCCTCATCATCAGCATCATTTCGTTTCATGGGCGTGGTTTCTTTCCCGGCGGTTTTCTCCCGACCTTTCCGATGGCGGTGTTTGCCGCGTGCGAGGCCATTATCGGTCTGACCATCGAAATTAGTTTTATCGCGACGTTTACGCAGCGCTACTTCGGGAAGTGAGACCTCACCGTCTTTAAGGGACTCTCGAAAACTGAATTGTCCCAGAGAGGATATCAGAACCCCGTTAATGCGGACCTCTTCGTCCTCTCACATCCGATGAAACTGACACCCTCGCAGCTGCAGTCGAGCACTATTGCTATTTAACAGAGTCTTTCTCGTGTACAACAACTGCGACCGCTGAATTTTTTCTCCTGGTTTACGCCACGTCAGGCTGTGACAATGTTCACCAGGCGCTCGGGTACGTAGATCATCCGGGTTACCTTCTGGGTGGCAAGCAACGATTGCACCTGAGGAACCTGGAGGGCCTGGCTCTTGATCTCAGCTTCGGGGGTATCATGAGCAACCTCTATACGACCGCGCACCCGTCCGTTGATCTGTATTGGCAGGATCAGCGTCTCGGCCCCAATGGCCTCGGCATCGAAGCTGGGCCACGACGTTGCATGGATTGAGTGATTCTGGCCCGGATGCTTGAGTTTCTGCCAGAGTTCCTCTGTGATGTAGGGCGCCATTGGTGCAAGGAGCATCAGCAGGGTCCGCAACTCCTCCCGTGTGAGGGTCGAACGGGTTTCCAGGGAATTGAGATATCCCATCAGCGCGGCCACGGCGGTGTTGTACTTCAAGGTTGCCAGATCCTCGGTCACTCGTTTGATCAGACGATGGATGACGCGCCGCTCCTCTCCCTGCGGGGCTTGAGCGGATGCGTTCTGCGCGTGCTGTGTGACCAGTGACCAGACGCGGTCGAGGAAGCGCACGACCCCGCCGATCCCATGATCGCTGAAGTCACCTCCAGCTTGATATGGTCCCATAAACATCAGATAGACCCTGAAGACATCCGTGCCAAAGCGGGTGATATAGCTATCAGGGTTCACGATGTTGCCCTTGGATTTGGAGATCTTCGCGCCATCTTTGGTAATCATGCCATTGGCTCGGAAGCGCTTGAACGGCTCCTCAAATTCCAGGTGGCCCAGGTCGTGCAGCGACCTGGTGAGAAAACGCGCATACATCAAGTGCAGCACGCTATGTTCCGCACCGCCGATGTACATATCGACCGGGAGCCACTTGCGCAGCAGATCCGGGTCCCACGGCTGCGTCTCGTCGTCGTGCGAAAAGTAACGCAGGAAGTACCAGGCGGAGTCCAGGAAGTTATCGCTGACATCCGTTTCGCGGCGGGCTGCATGGCCACAGATGGGGCAGGTGGTGTGAACGAAGCTCTCGATTGCCGCAAGAGGCGAAGCGCCAGTGCCTGTGGGCATCCAGTTCTCCACATCTGGCAAGAGAACCGGCAACTGCTCCTCCGGGACTGGAACGGCCCCGTGTTCCTGGCAGTAGATGATCGGAATGGGTGGCCCCCAGTAGCGTTGACGGCTGATGAGCCAGTCGCGCAGGCGATATTTCGCGACGCGGTGGCCCTTGCCGCATTCTTCAAACCAGGTGAAGAGGGCGCCAGCAGCCTGGGCCGAGGTCATACCAGAGTACCCGGCAGAGTTGATCAGCACTCCTGGCTGTACGAATGCTTCCTGCGGCTCCTCTGCTGGATGCGCACTACCAGGTTGGACAATCACCGTGCGTACCGGCAGGCCCATAGCTTTTACAAAGGCCATATCGCGTTCGTCATGAGCAGGCACACCCATCACCGCGCCAGCGCCATAGCTTTCGAGGACGAAATCGGCGATCCAGATTGGTATGCGTTCGCCTGTCAAAGGGTGCAAGGCATACGCGCCGGTAAAGACTCCGGTCATCGTGTGCTCTGTGCCAGTGTGCAAGCGATTGGCTGTCTGCTGGTAAGCTGCGACATCCGCGAGCTGTGTTTTGGTGGTGATCTGTGGAATGAGCGGATGGAGCGGAGCCAGGGCCACAAAGGTCATGCCGAAGATCGTGTCAGGGCGTGTTGTGTATACCTGCACGCGTACATCTGGCATTCCATCGATCTCTATGGCGAATTCAAGGCCTTCCGAGCGACCAATCCAGTTGCGTTGAAGCATCTTGACGCGTTCGGACCAGTCGAGCCATTCCAGATTGTCCAGGAGTTTCTGAGCATACCTGGTCAATTTCAAAAACCACTGCTCCAACCAGCGTCGCTCGACGAGCGTTCCGCAGCGCTCGCAGTGCCCGTCGATAACCTGTTCGTCAGCCAGCACCGTCTTGTCTTTGGGGCACCAGTTGACCGGAGCGGTCTTGCGTTCGGCCAGGCCGTTTTTGAAGAGCTGCAAGAAGATCCACTGCGTCCAGCGATAGTAGCGCGGGTCGGTGGTGTGGACTTCGTGCGACCAATCGAAGCGGTTGCCGATGCGTTTCAATTGCTGCTCGCGGAAGCGTTCCACATTGCGCGCGGTGAGCACACGGGGGTGAATCCCGCGCTGGATCGCAAAGTTTTCGCTGTGGATGCCAAAGGCGTCGAAGCCCATCGGCTCGAAAACATCGTATCCCTGCATCGCCATCCAGCGCCCGTGAATATCCGAGCCGACGTACGAGTACATGTTGCCCACGTGCAAGCCCTCGGCAGAGGGATAGGGAAACATCATTAGATTGTAATACGGACGCCTGGCATGGTACAGGTCAACCTGGTAGAGTTTTTCTCGCTCCCAGCGTTCACGCCATTTCGCCTCAAAGGTCGCGAAATCGTATCGCGGCGGACGTACCCTGGCGAGCGAAGATTCCGCCGGGTGTGTGGGTTCAACCTGTCCCTTTTGTTCCGACATGTGATCCTCCTTGTGGTGCTCATACAGTTTGTTGTATAGGCTCGCGGAGGACAAAAAGAATGCGCCCTCCGCCCTGACAAGGGCGAATAGTGCGCATATACACGTTCGCGGTACCACCTTGCTTCGCTGCTCTCTCGCGAGGACAGCCTTTCTGGGTGCAAATACACCTTTGCTCTGTAACGGGAGTTCCCGGTGGCAGCTACTTTTGCTCACACGAGCACCATTTCGCCGCCACGGCTCACGAGGCAGTTTCAGCTTGCCCCCGACCCTGGCTTGCACCATCCGCCAGTTCTCTGCTGCCGGGAGACCGACCTACTTCCCTCGCTCAACGCCTTTTTGTTCTCTCTCTACGAAAAGTATACTCTTCTGTGCGATTTGTCAAGTGGTAATTTGGCACGGTAATTTTCACCAGGAACTAAAACGATTGGACGCCTACAGAGGCGTCCAATCTATTCTTACATCTCACTCCCCATCGTCTGCACCTTTTGAGGCACCGGTGCGTACACCGGCGTACACCACTCATCGCGATAGCCAGGAATGCGACCACGCACTACCTCGAAGTAGAGCTGTTGCAGAGCGTTACTGATCGGACCGACCTTGCCGTCGCCGATGGGGCGATGATCCACCTTCACGACGGGCGCGACCTGCGCGCCTGTGCCGCACAGGAAGATCTCATCTGCGATGTAGAGTTCCGTGCGGTCAATCTGGCGTTCGCGCGTAATACGTCCAAATTCACGCCGTGCCAGTTGCATCGTGGTATCGCGCGTAATGCCCAGCAGGATATTTTCTGTGGGCGCAGGCGTCACCAGTTCCCCGTTCATCACCAGGAAAATGTTTTCCGCGCTGCCCTCAGCCACGTGCCCCTCGTGGGTCAGCATAATCGCCTCATCGAAGCCGTTCTGTAGGGCCTCGCTCTTCGCAAAAGCTGAGTTCACATACGAGCCGGTTATCTTTGCGCGCGAGGGAATAGCATTATCATCTATACGTCTCCACGAAGAAACACCGCAGTGCAGGCCATTGATATCGATATAGTTTCCGACGGGTTCCGCAGTGATAATGTAGTGGTCTTCGAGTCCATGCAGGCGCACGCCGATGATCTGGTCGCCCTTATAGGCAACTGGCCGCAGGTAGATGTTCTGTTTGAAATCGTTGCGCCTGACCAGTTCTATGCTGATATCGATGAGTTGATCTACCGTGTAGGGAAGTGAGATTTGTAGAATTTTGCACGAGCGAAGCCATCGTTCGTAATGTTCGCGCAGACGAAACAGGTATACTTGTTGCTCTGCCTCGTTCCAATACCCGCGAATACCTTCAAAGCATCCGGTTCCGTAGGAGAAACCGTGCGTGCGTACAGGGATTACACCTTGCTCGGCGGGTATAAACTCGCCATTCATAAAAAGCTGTTTTGCGTCCATCATGTGCCCGATAAGTAGCCCCTTTGCTTACTTACCTTTCCTCCTTTCACAGGAAAAACGCATCCTATACATCCTGCTCGTCGTTGAGCAGGTCCATTATCTTCCCTAATTATAGACGTTTGAAGACGCGTTTGTCGAGAGCCAATGTCGCCGCTTTCTCCAAGTCAATGTGACATAAAGCCTCAAGCGGGCGTAGTTCAGTATGTAAGCCTGCTTGTCTGAACCTTCGTCAACGTTATACAATGGTCGGTAACGTTCCACACCTTCAAGTTAGCTTCATAGAGAAAGTGAGGCAATTCGTGAGTACATACTCTTCGTATGCTCGCTCTGCTCGTAATAGTCGCTCTCTGTGTTCAACATCCCTGCTCTTCTTGAGCGCACTGGTGCTCATCCTGGCCGCTTGTGGGGGAAGTTCCAGCAACGCCCCCGCGCCGAATGCCAGCCCGGCTCTAGCGGCCGACCAGGTCTTAACCTTTCCCAATGTTGGCACACAGGACATTGGTACTATGGACCCCGCTCAGGGACCGGATGCCAATTCTGCTGTTGCCGTGGGCATGGTCTATACCGGCCTGGTGAAATTCGATAAAGACCTGAATGTTGTGCCAGATCAGGCCACCTGGTCGATTTCTTCTGATCGCAAGACCTACACCTTCACTCTGAAACCAGGGATTACATTCTCTGATGGCACACCTGTCACCGCGCAGACCTATGTCTATACGTTCACACGCGCCTTGTTACCAGAAGTGAAATCGCCGATTGCTACCTTCTTCTTAGGCAACATCGTTGGAGCCAATGATGTCAACAATAACAAGACGAAGGTTCTCAGAGGCGTGCAAGCCATCAATGACACTACCTTGCAGATTACTTTGACCCAACCGACCGAGTATTTCCTGGAGATCATGGCCAACTCCATCGCCTTTCCTCTGAATAAGAATATCATCAATCAGTACGGTCAAACCGACTGGCCGAACCACGTCGCGCAAAATGGCGTAGGGACAGGCCCATTCATGGTTAAAGAATGGGATCACAATGTGAAAATGGTCCTGGTTCCCAATCCCCACTGGTATGGCGCGAAGACGCGCTTGAAAGAAGTGGATATGATTTTCGCCAATGATCCCTCCACCGCTTTCAAATCCTATCAGGCAGGACAGTATGCCTTTGACTGGAGTGTCACCTCCCAGGACCTGCAAATCGCAAAAGGTATGGCCGGTTTTACCAGCAAGTCGCTACTACAAACCGACCTGCTCTTTTTTGATAATACTAAACCTCCTTTCAACAAACCGGCGGTGCGCCAGGCCTTTGCCTATGCTATTGATAAGACAACACTGGTCAATACGATATTCAAGGGCGCAGCCATCCCCGCTCCCACCATCATCCCGCCTGGTATGCCCGGCTATCAAGCAAACTTCCAGGGCATACCATACGACAAGAGTAAAGCATTGCAATTGCTGCAAACGGTCTACCCCGATGTCAGCAAGGTACCAACCGTTACGTTCTCCTATCCTAATTCACAGGTCTCACAGCTCGAAGCCGCTGCGCTGCAACAAATGTGGCAAAACGCGCTGGGCATCCAGGTGAAACTGAATTCCGTAGAACTCAATGCCTACAATATGGAGACGGCAACCCAGCCTCCAGTCATACAGTTTGGCTATACACAATGGACGGCAGATTATCCTGATCCCTATGATTGGCTGGCGTTGAATCTCACCTCTACAGCCAGTAATAACAGCGGCGATTGGAAGAATCCACAATTCGACCAGACCATAGCCCAGGCAGAACAAATGACCGGCAACGCGCGTCTCCAACTCTATAACCAGGCTGAACAGATCGCCATCAACGATGTAGGCTGGTTGCCCATCGATCACCAGGCGCTATCGGCCATTCTCCCGTCCTATGTGCACGGCGTCAGCCTCAATAATATGGGCCTGTACTTCGGCGACTGGTCGGATGTCTACCTCTTGCAGCACTAGCAAGCCGCGCTCGCAAGATGGTATACTGGAGGTAATGTACTAAGGCCAAGGCCCGCCTGACTTCCTCCGGCGGGCTTTCGTCTATATCTATCGTTGCGCTGATCCTGCATGGGTTCTACCAATGGCCTGTGTGGAACGTGTTTGAAATTGAAGCGACGACGCTTCTGTATGCAGCGTTGCATTATGGCCAGTGATTGGCCAGGGAGGTAAATATCTATGGCGATTGAAATTGTAAATCCTTATGACGTAGCTGTCGCTCAATTCGATGAAGCCGCGGAGCGCCTGGGTCTCTCGCAGGCAATGCGAGCTATTTTACGCAAACCCAAACGCGAACTGATTGTCAATTTTCCTGTGCGCATGGACAACGGCGATGTTGAGATGTTCACCGGATACCGCGTGCAGCACAACATCAATCGCGGCCCTGCCAAAGGCGGCATCCGCTTTAGCCCTGAAGTTTCCCTTGATGAAGTGCGCGCCCTGGCTATGTGGATGACCTGGAAATGCGCTGTTGTGGGTATCCCCTTTGGGGGCGCGAAGGGCGGCGTGATCTGCGACCCACACCAGATGTCCCGCTCCGAACTCGAACGCCTGACCCGTCGCTATGCTACTGAAATCTCTATATTGATCGGTCCCGATAGCGATATTCCCGCACCCGATATGAACACCAACCCGCAGATTATGGGCTGGATCATGGACACCTACTCCATGCACCAGGGATATTCCGTCCCGGCTGTCATTACCGGCAAACCGCTGGCCATTGGCGGCAGTGAAGGCCGTCTCGAGGCAACCGCGCGCGGCGTACTCGTCGTTACGCGCGAAGCGATGAAAGACCTCGGCATGATCCCGGAAGAGTGTTCTGTCGTCATTCAGGGCTTCGGTAACGTTGGCAGCATCTCGGCGCGCCTGCTGTACGATGAACTGAAATGCAAAATTATCGCGATCAGCGACATCTCTGGAGGTGTGTACAACGCCAATGGCATCGATGTGCATCGTGCGCTGCGCTACTCCAAAGAACACGGCGCGTTGAGAGGCCTTCCTGATACTGAGCCGGTCTCCAATACTGAGCTGCTCGAACTCCCCTGTGACGTGTTGATCCCCGCCGCCCTGGAGAATCAGTTGACCGCGAGGAATGCCACCAGGATCAAGGGCCGCCTGATTATCGAAGCCGCCAACGGCCCCACCACACCCGAAGCCGATCACATCTTCAATGATCGCGGCCTGACCGTTGTGCCAGATATCCTGGCGAACGCCGGTGGCGTCACCGTCAGCTACTTTGAATGGGTGCAGGACTTGCAGCGCTTCTTCTGGGCCGAACGCGAGATCAATAGCCAGTTGGAAAGCATCATGAGCCGCTCCTACGAGGCAGTCTGCCAGAAAGCCGCGGAGCAAGAAAGCACTCTCCGTATGGGTGCCTATCTGCTGGCCGTGGCCCGTGTCGCCGAAGCCACCGAGATTCGCGGCGTCTACCCGTAAATTCATCTTCAATAAAATGGTGATGGCGGCACCCGTGCCGCCATCACCATTTTATTGATATGCCCACCCCATCTTTTCCAGCATCCCCCTCAACGCCTGCGCAGCGTGATGAAACAACTCAGCCCCTGTAAATCCCCCAAACTGCCTGGCGGCAGCAAGATGCGGCTCAAGCGACAAGAAACCATCATAACCATCTGCGCGTAACCGCTCCAATAGTTCAGGCCAGTGCCCTACGCCCTCACCCGCCGCTACCACGCTGCCATCAGCTAAGGCATCTTTCACATGCACATAGGCAATCCACGGGCGCAGCGCCTCATAAGCATCAGGATAGGGCATCTGCCCGCATTGAATAAAATTCGCGGGATCAAAGGCAGCCCGAAAATGCGCGCTTGAACACTGCCTCAGAATATCGACACAGCGAGCGATAGTATCACCATAAATATCCTTCTCATTCTCATGCAGCAGCGTAATACCCCCTGTACTCGCTCGTTCGATCATGGCCTGCAGGCGGCGAAGCACCTCCTCACGATACGCACCTGGATCATGGCTTACCCCGTTAGTAGTTGTGGGAGGATAGAACGAAAAGATACGTATAAAGGGTGTCTGGAACATATGGGCTATCTCAATGGCGCGCTCAAGGCGTTGCAAGTCCGCTTCAAACGCGCTATCGATGGGAACCTTTCCGAGTGGAGAACCTATCGCGGCCACCCCCATGCCTTGTGCATCCAGGGTCTCTGAAATCTTGCGAATATGATCATCGGTCAAATCCAGTACATTGATATTCCATACGCCGCGCAAGTCCATGTAACCGATACCTTCACGTTGCAGGACTGCCACCTGTTCGTCCAGGTTGGGCGATATCTCATCGGCGAAAGCTGACAGGCGTATCATAGCAGTGTCACCTCCTTGTGGGTACGCGCCGATTCGTAGATGCTCAAAATAATTTCGACAGGCTTTCGCCCGGCATAGCCATCCACGAGCGGTGTCCTATCCTCTCGAAGGGCGCGGATCATATCCGCAATTTGCAAAGCATGGCTTCTCGATGCCAGCGCGGCAGGATTTTGCGCCGCCGCGCTCTCTTTCTCCTCCACTTCTGCCGCCGCCTGCTTTATAGCCTCCCCGTAATCGCTCACCGCCTCCTTCGCATCACGCGCCAGGCGTAACAATGCCAGCGCGTCATTTTCAATAATGGCCGATCCTTTATCACCGAAGACTTCGATGCGCGTAGTGACCCCCGGATATGCCCCCGTCGTTGCAGCAATAGTTCCCAGCGCGCCATTCGCGAACCGCAGCACAGCCACAGCCACATCTTCCGTCTCCATACGGTGAGCAAGCGTGTCTGTATAAGCGAAGATGCTCTTCACAGGACCCATCAACCACTGTAAGAGATCAATCGAGTGAATAGCTTGATTCATCAGCACGCCCCCGCCGTCCATTTCCCAGGTGCCGCGCCAGGCACCACTATCATAGTATGCCTGCGATCTCCACCAGGGAACAAGGGCATTGCCAAGCACTAGCCTGCCGAAAGCCTGCTCATCCACCAGTTGGCGCACCTGCTGGCTGGCGGCATCGAAACGGTGCTGGCTGATCACCGCCAGCTTTACCCCGGTCTCCTGCTGTACCCGCAACATCTCATCCATCGCCTCGCGTGTAATCTCCATCGGCTTCTC
Source organism: Chloroflexota bacterium (assembly GCA_005882595.1). Classification (GTDB taxonomy): domain Bacteria; phylum Chloroflexota; class Ktedonobacteria; order Ktedonobacterales; family Ktedonobacteraceae; genus VBFM01. The sequence goes on along the minus strand of VBFM01000224.1, from coordinate 794 downwards.
GACGATCACATGCCGCCCCGAACGCATTATCTGGCAGGCGTGTGCTCCATGCAGGCCACTCGGCGTGCAGACAATCACCACGTCCAGCCGCTCGTGCTTTAGCATACGTGCAAGATCAGTGTAAGGTGTTCCGCCGTATTGCTCCGTTAGCTTTTGCACTCGTTCAGGAACAAGATCGGCCGCCGCCGCCAGTACCGCATCCGGCAAAGTGGCGATAGCCTCCGCGTGAATCGGCCCGATCACTCCACATCCAACCAGGCCGAATCGTAATGGCTCTGTCATCTTTCATCACTCCATCAGATGTTGCTCAACTGCGGTAAAGAACCCGGTGAGCGGCTCAATAGCATCGTCAAGATAGCCATCAACCACCAGCAAGAAGCAAGTGCGCCCCTTTTCCAGCATCGCCTGCCACGTGCTGACCGCCTGTGCACGCAGAAATCTATCATCATACACGCCAACCACACATGGCTCATGCGCGCGTCCCAGCAGGCGCAAACTCACCAGCCATGGCGGTCCATCCATCTCGCTCTGTTCGGTTGAATGATAGGCCGCGGGTGCCCGGCGTACCTTCACCGGAACTCCCAGCAACTCATTCCCCAACAAACGGGCATCCCGGTCAAGAACCGCTCGCAACTCAGACGACACCTCCCCATTCACCGTCACATCGAGATACCCCAGATGATGCCCAGCCCGCGCTTCCCGTAACATCCGCGCGAGAACAGATGTAGGGGCGCGATTTATCGCGCCCTCAATCCCTCCATCAATCCCCTCGGGCATACGATTTATCGCGCCCT
>VBFM01000447.1:0-4170 GCA_005882595.1 Chloroflexota bacterium | reverse complement strand
CTCAAATTCTCGCTTCATTGGTGCGACAATCTCTTCTGCCAGACGGTGAACGATGTTTTCGGGGTAAGGCGCTCTTAAATTCAAAATGATGTGTGTTGCGCCAGCCTCTATGTACGGCTTTATCTCGTTGAGGGTTTCTGCCGGGTTATTGTAGTTCACAGCGATCTGGATGGAGCGCTCGATGGTCCTGGGGTCGCGTCCGATGGCAGCGCAGTGATCATTCAGCACCTCGTTTTTATGGCGGAGCGTATCGACGGAGCCGCCGACGAAGTTCCAGATATTGGCATACTGTGCCACTATGCGCAACGTCAATTGCTCACCACTACCGCCGATAACAAAGGGCGGATTTGGCTTTTGCACGGGCTTCGGTTCACAACGCGCATCCTTGAGCTGGTAGTACTTCCCATCAAAATTCGCGACGGTTTCTGTCCATAGCCTCTTGATGACTTCACATGCCTCGCCTAACCGGCGGATGCGCTCTCCTGGCGGGTAGAGCGGGATGCCGTACATACGGCATTCAAGCTCATTCCAGCCTGCGCCGATGCCGAAGTCCAGTCGCCCATGCGAAATGATATCGACCGTTGCTCCCATCTTTGCAAGCACGGCGGGATGACGGTAAATATTGCCCGTCACCATCAAGCCAACGCGCAGGCGCTCGGTGCGAGCAGCTAACGCGGCGAGCAGCGTCCAGCCTTCCAACTGTGGGCCGGTGGGATCGGGGCCGAGTGGAATGAAGTGATCAAAGGCCCAGGCGTGTTCGATAACTGGAATGCTGTCTGCTTCTTGCCAGACACGGAGTATGTCTTCATATGTGGTGAACTGTTGCGCGGTTTTGATGCCGAAACGAAGGTTCATGTGTTTTACCTTTCTTTACGCGACATAAAAAGGCGACCACGCAGTCGCCTTTTTATGTCGCGTGGATGCAGAAGAACTTACTTTTGCTGCGCGGCAGCTTCGCGTTTGGTCTTGCGACCCAGGTAAATACGGCTGGGATCAACCAGCATACGTAACGCCCTCAACTCGGCTTCTGTAGGCGGTGGCAACTCTTTGGCTTTGCTTGTATCAAGCGGCCAGCCAGTATTATCCACCACATCATCGACACTGATGCCTGGGAATACGGTGTCAAGCTGGAGGACGCCAGTCTCAGGATTGTTGCGCATAATGCACAGGTCGCTGATCATGACCAGTTCTCCGCCGCGTCCGAGACCATAGTCCCAGCGGGACTCCTTCTTCTCATGTGGGCCGCGCCAGCCAGCCACGCTGGTCAGGTATTCGACACGTTCGGGGAAGCGGCGCGCCTCCTGCACCATGACGACCAGCACTTTGTCGGCGAACGAGGCGATATTGTTGGCCCCACCGCTCCCGGCGAAGCGCACATGAGGCCCATGGCCCGTGTCTGAAACTCCGGCGGGCCAGTAGCCGCCGATGATGGTTGAGTTGAGGTTGCCGTACATGTCGCATTCGGCGCCACCCAACATACCGACGGTGCAGTAGCCGCGTAAAGCGGTGGTGCCGAAGGTATCGGCCATGTTGGAGACCATGCTCGAATGCAGGCAGCCGCGTGGGTCTGAGACCGAGATAGGCAGGTGTTCCAATCGGGGTCCCACGATGCCCGCTTCCATAATCAGCGTCATATTCGGGGCGACGGTGAACTGTGCCAGCATGGAGGCAAGCAGTGGAAGACCCGTGCCGGCGAACACGAAAGCGCCATTTGGCACTTCGCGCGCAGCCGCTACTGCCAGCAGTTCATTGGTGGTGTACTGTTCGCGCGTTAGCCCTCGTTCTTTAAGATAAGCATCGTAGGCATCATCGGAAATTTGTTGCATTATATGCTCCTGTTGTACACTCGAATTACATTGGCCGTTTGAGATCAGCGCGATATCCATAGCCCGGAGTAGAGCGCAGCTCGAACAGGCGGTTCATTCCTACGATCCGTTGTAAGTAGTCCCAGTCGTCCCTCGTATCAACGACATGCTGATTCCACCAATCGGTGACTTCTTCTTTACTCTTGCGATTGAGCCGACCATAGCCGACAAACCAGTCCCAGTCGTAGTCGTAGTAATTTGGTACCGCCGAGGGATAGCCGCCAAAGGGCTGTTCAACGATGGCGGTGGTGATATGGGCTGGCAGGTGATTCAGTTCAGGCGCGGCGCGCAGCTCATCGGACGGTACTATCTGCTCGCACTCGACGATCAATGTTTTGGCACACATGGCCTGTTCATTATCCGGGCCAGCAATGCCTTCAAGGCGCACCGTGCCGTCAATTGCGACACGTTGCGCGCGAATGACCGTGACCTCTGGAATGACAGGTGGTACAAGTATGACTTTGACGCCTTTTTTGCCCGTATATTTATCGGACTCACGTATGCGATCAAGAGCCATCGTCTTGTTGGCAGTCGTATCTCCACCTTCGAATGCATGAGGGCGCAGGCCCCAGCCTTCGAATGGATCATCGATGACGGCGAATTTCTTAGGTGGGATACGCGGGTCGATCCAACTGCCATCAGCGTTTCTCCCGCGCAGGCCAGCTTTGCCGAAGACGTCGTATTCGGGTACATCGCTGCCCAGTTCGGCCATCAACGGGGCAAAGGGCCAACCGTAACGGCCCGCAATGGTGCGCGTAGCATAGCCATAGTTGCTATAGTCTTCAAATAGTGGGATAGAGCCGTCCTGGATGCGGCGGCGGATGCTGTTGGCGACGGGTTGGATGCCCTCCAGGCCAATGTAGGTTGTCTCCAGACGCGAAATGAGGTCGTTGGCTGCCAGGGCTTCTTCAACCGAGGCTCCGCCATTCATGGTGCAGAAGTGATGCTTGATGCGGTCTTTCTGACGGATGACCTCGCGAGCAATGGTGAAAGGGCGCCGGGTATAGCTAAAACCACCCCAGCATACCTGCGTCCCTGTGTGGATATAGCGCTCTACCGCCTCTCTCGCGGTCATGATCTCTGCCATACTACGCTCCTTGTACTCTCCGTAACGTCTTCGGGCTGCTCAACCGGCAAGGCGAGCGGCTGTTTGTGGAGTAGGGCCTCGATTTCGGTCATGCCTGCCTGGAGTTCTTCAACCACTTGCGCGAGTGAAGCATGAGCGCGGGTGAGTTCATCTTCAATCAGATGGCGATCCTGCTCACTGAGAGCCTCGAGCGCCTCACCGAGGTCGCGCAGGTTGGAGGGAACGCGCATTAAGGGTATGCCGAGGTGGCTCAAATCCACTTCAATGGTGTTGAGGAGCCAGATAGCACGCATTGCCCGGCTCCATGCTGAATTTGACATGCTACATACCTCTTTGTGAAATATGCTTGAACGAACCAATATGTAGACCAGTATACAATCCTGAAAGCCTCCGATCACGTTTTCACGGGTTGAGAAGCTGTGCAATACACTGTCTGAGCGCCCGCACAGCTTCTCACTTTTGCACGTATACCCGCCTCTAGTGACCGAAGGCCTTCAAGCGCAACTTTCGTTGCCGGTAATACTAACTCCTCGGGAACGTTGGCAGTCTGAACGTTGCCGGGCCAGATTCGAGTATTGCTGCCAGGGCTGTGTACCAGGCCAGGAGAGCAGTAATGATGCCAAGCCAACCACCAATATTAACCCAGGTCAGGCTACCACTTCCTGCAGTTGGGAGGCCTGAAACCCGATCGTCAGCGCCAGGAAAGTCAGGAACAGAAAGAAGAAAACCCCCATAAGAGCCAGGTTGCTCCTCAAGGTACCGAGGAACATCAAGCCGGTGAAGATGGTCCAGCCCAGGAGGAAGATACCAACTCCCTTCGCGGCATCCGTTGCTGCTCCTGCACTAGCAAGATCAACAAGGTTCTGACCTGCCTTAGTAACTGGAGGTGATCCACTTGTAATTGCAAACAATGGCAAAAGGCTGAATGCGACGGCAAGCCAGAAACCCCCATAGGAGCAGAAGGCGGTTGCGGCAAAGGTATTGTTTCTTCTAAACTCTTGAATGCCCGCAATGAGCTGTACAACTCCACCATAGAAGGCCGCGAGGCCAAGAGCAATTGCCCCCGTAACAGGCGGGATGCCGGTGAAAAGGAATTGCGCATTGGAGGCGCTGAGGACGAATGTAGTAAGAGCGAAGGCGCTAAGGCCAAGAGGAGCGGGATTCGCGACGGTTGGCACTGCTTCAGCACGTTCGGCTGCATATTGAGCCATAAAAAGG
>VBFM01000446.1:2070-5794 GCA_005882595.1 Chloroflexota bacterium | reverse complement strand
ACACCACGCAACTGGCTGCAACTGATCGCATATAAAGCGTAGTGGTCGATCTGCATACCGCACCGACAGCAAGCAACCATATGCTACAATAAAACAGAGAGTATCTATACGCTCCTATTTACGTCCCTATATCTCAGTGCTTAACCTTAGGATACTCTAGAGCATAAAGGAGTTTGTTGCATGCAGTGGGCTATCGCGTCGGCAGCATTCCTTGCCTCGGCTGGAAGCGCAACCGCGCCAGTTACCTTGCCTGACTTGTGGGCTATCGCGTTGGCAGCATTCCTCGCCTCGGCAGTCGAATTTGTTGAAGCCTTCACAATTGTCCTGGTGGTTGGCGTCACCATTAACTGGCGCAGTTCACTCGTTGGAGCATTAGCGGCAGTTGCCACACTGGCGCTGATCGTTGGTACGCTTGGTGTGGCGATTGTTCAATGGGTTCCCATCGACGCCCTCCGTCTCTTTGTAGGCGTTATCCTGGTGCTTTTCGGTTTGAAATGGATGAAAAAAGCCATCCTGCGCTATAGCGGACTGAAAGCGATCCACGATGAAGAGGCTATCTTTGAAGAGAAGATGGCAGAAATTCGCGCGCGTGGAGAAACTGTCGCCCCCCGTATTCACCCCTTCGGTGTCGCTCTTTCCTACAAGGCCGTGCTGCTCGAGGGTCTTGAAGTTGCGTTCATCGTCATTACCTTCGGCAGCAGCATCTCCAAAGAGGCAAGCGCGAGCGGCATTGCCTTCGCCGCTATCGGTGCAGCCGTTGCCGGTATCCTGGTGATACTCGCCGGCGTCCTCATCAAGGCCCCACTGACGAAGGTGCCTGAAAATACGCTCAAGTTCGTCGTGGGCGTGATGCTCACCTCCTTTGGCACATTCTGGGCCGCTGAGGGGTTTGGCTATGATTGGCCCTTTGCGGATGCGTTCATTCCTATACTGATAGTCATTTACCTGTTAGCCTCCTATCTCCTGGTGACCTGGCTGAAACAACGCAAACGCAGCTGGATGGCAACCGCCTCAACGCAGAGGGCGGCTATCACCGCACAAGAAGAAGAGGAGGTACGGCCATGAAAGTCCTCAAAGCCATCTACAACTTCATCGTCGGTGACATGATTATCCTCATAGGTGTGCTCATCGTCGTGGCCGCGCTTGCAGTCATCAACTTTGTCAGCGTATTCGCTCCTTTGCGAGGCATCACAGGGGTAGTGTTGATCCTTGCTGTTCTCTGTGTGCTGACAGCAACGCTTTACCGCGAAGCAAGAGGAAATCGCTGATTGGAAGAGACTGCCAGCAAGCAAGAGGAAATCGCCGATTGGAAGAGACTGCCAGGGCGACCGCGAGGGTCGCCCGTACAATACACGTTTACATGTAAAACAAGCAACTTAGTATTGTACGGGCGACCCTCGCGGTCGCCCTGGCTGTCAAATCGTCTTCCTGGCAATGATTCACAGAATATAGGGCTGCCTCCTTTCGGTTAGCGTGATCTGCCTGGTAGTCAAATCGTCTTCCTGGCAATGATTCACAGGCCATGTTTGTATGCATGTGTTTATTTGCTTTTCCTCGCCTCTTATGGCATAATCCAATCGACCAGGCATCTATCAATCCTTATCTACACAGGCGCACGCAGGTAATAAACACGATATACCCTAAAAATCTCTTATAAAAGCGAAAGAAGGGTACGATTATGAGACAGAGTGATGGCGCAGACCTTCTTGGCACGAATGACCCCCGCAGCGCAGATATCGGCATCATTTATGTCGCCCCCGATGACACCCGTCAGAGTGTTTTAACCGCCATTTTGACGCAGGAACGACTCCATCGTAAGGAAATCGCGCTCGTACTGCCTGAGCGCAATAACGCCTTCGGTCGCCCGGTAGATTTCGATGGGCTCAAGGAAATGCGGCGCGACCTGCAAGCGCAGTTGGTAGTGATCGCCCCACATGGTTCGAGTCCCTCCGAATTAGCGCGCCACCGCCGTTTTTCGGTCTACTCTTCCCTGGAAACATTCGCGCAGAGCCTGCACGAGGAAGAGCCAGAGCCGGGCGCATCCAGAAAGGGGCGTGTCTTTGGACGAAGGCCGAAGGCGACCGAGGCTGATACGACAGCCTCCACGTCCTCGAACCTTCCTGAAGAGGAGACGCAGCCACCCCCTGCGGTTGTTGATGCCACGCCGGCAGTGCCTCCACCAACTGCACACGATGTAAATGAAGTGCAGGAAACTCCCCAAGCAGCCACCGATAATGCCGACGATGACGAAGATAATGAAATAGAGTTTCCGCTTGTAACTCCGCCCGCTCACGTCGAAGATGATGTCACCCAGCCAAGAAATATTCCTGTACAAGCTGACGCCGAGCCAGTGGTAGAGAGTACGGGTAGCCCTGCTGGCGCGAGGGATGCAGAGGATGACGAAGAGAAGATCATTCTCATACCGCCGCCGCCTCGCCTGAACCCTGCTGGCAACTACCCCGTCCCTGTGGGCGCCTCCGCACCGGGGGTTGTGCCTCCTGCCAATGCACATTATCCTGCGGTGTACGTGCCGAGTCAACAACGGTACCGACGCTGGTGGATTGCCATACCCATCGTGCTTTTATTGCTCGTCATCGGCTTCTTTGTCTATCGTCCCCTGCTCGACCTGATTTTTGTGCCTCAAGCCACCGTCGCCATCACACCTGTCAGCAAAGAACTGAAGCATACCTATACCCTCACCGCTGTGATCGGCACGCCTGATGTAGCTCTGCCGCAGGTGCAGGCGCGACTGTTGTATGCGGCCTCTGGAACGGAGCAGAAATCCGTCAATGCCAGTGGTACCGCGCACATTCCCGCCGTGCAAGCAGTCGGCACGCTGACCTTTTATAATAGCTCGCAGAGACCACAAACCGTACCCGCGGGGACCGTCTTTGTAAGCAACAGCGGTGAACAGGTAGTGAATGATGATACTGTCACCGTCCCGGCCGGCACCCCACCTGCCGAGGGCATCGCAATGGACACTGCGCACGCCGTTAATGGTGGCTCGAAAGGCAATATTCCCGCGCTCGATCTCTCGACTGTCTCTTGTTGTGGCACCCCCGGCATCATCGTACGGAATGAAACTGCGTTTATAGGAGGGCAGGATGCCCAGACCTATACCTATGTGGAGCAGAGCGATATCGATAATGCTGCAAGCGCGCTAGCCACGAAGCTCACCGCGAATACGCAGGGCATGTTGATGAAGCAGGTGCAGAAAGGCGAGCAACTGGTTCAGCCGCCCCAATGCACACCAACCGTTACCTCCGACCAGTCCGCGGGAGATCACTCCTCTACTGTTACTGTAGGCGCGAGGGTGATCTGTACCGGTGAGGTCTACGACCAACGCAGCGCGTATGCACTGGCAGCGAATTTATTGGCGACAGACTCGACCCTGAACCCTGGCGCGAGTTTTGTGCAGGTGGGTCATATAGTAACGACCGTTCAGCAGGCCAGGATGGGCGCGAACAACGCTATTACATTGCAAGTCCTCACCGAGGGCATCTGGGTCTACCAGTTCAATGCCAACCAGATTTCCAGGTTGCGCAATCTGATCGCCGGCAAAAGCCAGGATGACGCGCTATCCCTGCTGAAGCAACAACACGGTGTGGATAAAACGTCCATTCAACTTTACGGCGGTAACGGCACGACGCTTCCTTCTGATACCAATCACATTACACTGGATGTGCTGAGTGTGTCGGGGTTGCCTACCAACGCTGTTCCGTGA
>VBFM01000446.1:0-2049 GCA_005882595.1 Chloroflexota bacterium | reverse complement strand
TTCATTGCAAAAATACATAAATTGCGTTTGTAGCCCGTTTATTTCTTATGGCAGGTCAATTCTCCCCTTGCGATTTCTTTCTTTTAGTGTAAAATGTGATCAGCAGCGAATATACGCCAATTTTAGGGATAAAGAGGGAATTAGCGATGAGACAGGGTGACGGCGCGGACCTGCTGGGCGCGAATGACCCCCGCAGTGCGTCCATTGGAATTATCTATGTAGCCCCAACTGATGACAGGCAGAGCGTCCTGGCAGCCATTTTGACGCAGGATAAGCTGGGTCGCAAACAAGTGGCTGTAGTTTTACCTGAGACCAACCGGGCCTTTCAGCGCCCGGTGGATTTTGATGGGCTGAAAAATATGCGGCGCGGCCTCAAAACGGAGATCGTCTTCGTCGCACCTGGCGGGCCTGGCCCTGCCGAGTTTGCGCGCCAACGGCGTTTTACCGTCTTTACCTCGCTGGAGAGCTACGCCAGTTCGCTCCGCGCGGAAGCTGCCGAGAATGGAGGAGCGAAAAAGGGCCTGTTTGGACGCCGGCAAAAAGCTGATCCCGCGAATGCCAGGCTCGCTCCGACCACCGATGTGATCGATATGAGGCGACCCTAGATACCAAAGAAGATGAGAAGCATATATCCCCATTGATCGGCCTCGCCGGTGCAGCGGGTGCTGCTGCTCTTGGCGCGAACCTGGCTGATAACGAGGATGATTTGTTGCCGCCACCGCCTTCTCCCTCGCCGCCGCAGGGAATAAATACCTTCTCTTCTGCCAATTCTTCCAAAACTGCCGATGAGACTACCAGGCCGACAGGTTCAAGTGGCACATCGCGTGGAGCCGGGCCAGATATCATTGCATTTGGCCCTCGTCCCAGGACGACCGCGAAATTACCGGCTGCTCCTGCTGCACCCGCTGCACAATCGAGCACTCCATCCGGCACGCCACCTACAAAAAATGGTAACACGGGCAAACGCTCAGTGGTACTGGCAGGTGCAGCAGGAGCAGGCGCGGGCCTGGGTGCTGGCGCAGCGTATGGGCGCACTGCAACTGGAGGCGGTGGTCAACCTCCCGCCACGGGTAACACTGGTGGAGGAGGTGGAGGAGGTGGCAAACCAAGAAGACGCAGCACGCGCCAGTTGCTCGCCATCCTGCTGATTATTCTGATCCTGCTGCTACTGGCAGGCATTGCCTTTGCTTCACCTGCTGGACAAGGAGTAATTTCCCATATCATACCCGGCGCATCTACTCCCACGGCCACTGTGACCATCACACCCAAGAGTAAGCTGGTCGCCGACAACTTTGTGATTACGGCCGTCACCGGCACGCCTGATCCGAAGTCGCGCCAGGTGCAAGCGCATATCCTGATGTCCCCTCCCTCACCTGCACAGTCGGCAACGGCCAATGCAACAGGATCGATTGCAGGGACTCACGCTACCGGAACGTTATTATTCATTAACACTGGCTTTTCTGGTGTCACAATCTCAGGAGGGACACTGACGGGAAAAGATGGGGTACAGGTCTCCTTTAATGGGCCGATCACCATACCCGTTGGTTCCATTTCGGTACTGGGTACCGCAGTTCCTGTGGGAGCGAGAGGAAACATTCCAGCTTTTGATATCAGTGGCACTTGTTGTGGTAGTAGTACTATTCTGGTGAGGAATCCCGCTCCCTTTAGCGGTGGACGTGATCCTATCCCCAATTCGGTGATTACCCAGAATGACATCCAGAAAGCTACCACGATGTTGATCTCCTCGCTCAAACCGGCAGCACAAGCCCAGTTGCAAAGCCAGGTGAAGAAGAATGAGCAGGTGGTTCCCAATTCACTGAACTGCACCTCCAACGTCACCGCCAATCACCGGGTAGGCGATGTGGCCAAGAGCGTGACAGTGACCGGGACGGTGACTTGCACCGAGGAGGTCTACGATCAGCAAGCCGCCTTTGCACTGGTGAACAGCGCCTTGATGACCGAAGCAGCCAAAGACCCTGGGCCAGGGTATGTACTGGTGGGCACTATTGTGACGGGGCTGGCACAGGCACCTGTGGTTGATGGCAAACA
>VBFM01000445.1:868-6439 GCA_005882595.1 Chloroflexota bacterium | reverse complement strand
TACTCAGCGAGATCGTTCCACCGCCAGGTAGACTAACGACCAGGCTATTCGTGCCTGAGCTCTGGACATTGCCGTTAAACTTGATAGTCCCTTGCGCAGGGGTGCCCGTCTCCGGAGTGCTTGTCTCATTAGAGTTAGGCGTCTCATTGGTCTCAGGCGTGCCCTGGTTGTTCTCAGAAGTTACGTTGGTACCACCCACGATGGAGAAGGAGCCATCGCTATTTTGTGTAACCTGGACACCATACATCTTGCCAACCTGTCCCTGCAAGAGCTGGATAACATTGTCAGGAACATTGGTAATCGTGTCCTGCTGTCCGTTGACATTCAAGACCACGGTATGAGTGCTGGCATTCACCGAAACAATCGAACCGGATAAGGTTTGCTGCCCGTTTGAGCCGACGCCAGCGCAGGCGCTGAATAAAATCATTACTACAAGAACGGCAATACTGACCACCATCTTCCGCAAAACTGTTGTTTTCATTGTGTGTCTCTCCTTGTGAGAATAAGGTGTAGGGGCACTATTCATTGCGCCCGCATAACTTAACATTTGCTTCTTTCCTTATCTACGACTTTACTCTATTTTTTTGGTGATTACTATGTCCTACAGCACAGTAAAAATGTGAGGCATTGCCTTGAATGGATGTGAATTGTGCTATAATCAGCACAAGACAAGGCTAATGAGAGGAGGAACAGCGAAATTATGGTAGAAACACCTGCACCACAAGGTGGAATTTATCCCCCGTTACCCACCTTTTTTAACGCGCACGAAGAGCTTGACCTGGACACCTTGCAACGACACATCCGGCGTATAGCGACGAGTGGAATAGCAGGCTATGTAGTCATGGGGTCAAACGGCGAAGCTGTCCACCTCAGCGGAGACGAACGCGCCCAGGTCATCGCGACCACACGCAGTGTTGCTGGCGAATCGGCCAGCATTCTCGCTGGTTGTGGTGAGCAATCGACACGCGCCACTATCGCCAATTGCCAGCAGGCAGCGCAGGCAGGGGCGAATTTCGCGCTCGTCCTGCCACCATTCTATTTTAAAGGGCGCATGGATAAGCATGCCCTGCTTGCGCACTACCGCACTGTGGCCGATAACAGCCCTCTTCCCATCGTCATCTATAATATGCCGGCCAATACCGCCGGATTAGACCTGGATGCCGCGACCATCTGCGCGCTTGCTGAGCATCACAATATCATCGCCGTCAAGGACAGCTCGGGCAACATGGCGAAGCTATCCCAGATCGGCGGGCAGACGCCCACACGTTTCCGTGTATTTGCCGGGAGCGCAGGCTATCTGCTGCCAGCCCTTTCGGTGGGAGCAGTAGGAGCTGTGGCCGCGCTTGCCAACATCTTCCCACGCGAAGTCTGCCGACTGCAAGAACTCTTTTACGCCGGACAATTGGAGGAAGCACGCCTCCTGCAGGCCCGCCTTGCCCCCGCCAATACCGCCGTCACCGCCACCTATAGTGTGCCGGGACTCAAGGCCGCGCTCGACCTGCTCTTTGGCTATGGAGGGCGTCCGCGCTCACCTTTGCAGCCATTAAACGAACAGGAACGCGCCCAGCTTGCCAGCATTCTTAATAACGTGTAAGGGAAGCCAATCGTAGGGACAAGGGGTGGCGAGCCATCAGCAAAAAGGTAGGAACATATGGCACTTGACATTGAACTCTACCGGCACACCATCTACGCACCCTTTGGAAGGCAGCGTGAGAAACTTCGCCGTATCAGTGCGGTTGATATAGAACCCGACGATGCAACGCACACGCTCGTGTTCGTACATGGCTATGGTGGCAGCGCCGCGCAGTGGCTCTACCAGTTACAGTTTTTTGGACAGACCATGCGCGTCGTCGCCCCTGACTTACGCGGGCATGGCTTGAGCGATGATCCCGTAGAACTGCCCTGCGCCATGGAAAACCTGGTGGATGACCTGGAACTCGTGCTGGAGCGCCTGGGAGTGTCGCGCCCGTTTTATCTCATCGCCCATTCCTTCGGCGGCGCCGTCGCCACCGAGTATGCCCTGCGCCATCCCGAAGACATTCGCGGGCTGGTCATGATCGGGGTCCCCTCGCGTTTTATCGTGCGCGAAATCGTGCGTCGTCTTCTGCGCGTCCCCGATCCCATCTTTAGCTGGGTAGCGAAAACCATCAAGGTAGCGCTGTACGCTCCGCAGCGTACGCTCAAGCGCATGCTCGAAACAGCCTTGTCGAAGTGGCGTGGCCAGGAACGCCTGGAACAACTGCGCGTGCCAACCCTCGTCGTGCTTGGACAACGCGATAACGTCTTTCTGCGCGAACATTATGAAGATACCGCCCGCTGTATCCCAGGATCACAGCAAGTGGTCATCCCCGTCTCGGCTCACCTGGTGCAGCTTGAACGCCCGGACGCCGTAAACCGCGCAATCCGTCGTTTTATCGATGCCCGGCAGCAGGCCGCACGACAGGCGGACACGATAAATGGCATTCCCACACCAGCATCCTCAACGCCCTCAGGTCTACCCGCGCGCTCGAACTCTGCGGCCTTGCACGCCGCCAGGCACGCGGAAATGCCCTGGCTACAACACTATGACGGCGATGTGCCGGAAACCTTACCCGTACCCAAACAGCGCCTGCATGATATGCTCAACAATGCGGCGCGGGCTTTTCCGAATGCTCCCGCCCTCATCTTCTTTGGACAAAAAATCGACTATCGTGAACTCGACCATGCCAGCAACCGCTTCGCCCATGCCCTGCGCAGCCTCGGCATCAAGAAAGGAGACCGCGTAGCCATCATCTTGCCCAACGTACCACAATACGTCATTGGCGTGTACGGCATACTCAAGGTTGGAGGCGTCGTAGTCCTCGGCAGCCCACTCTCCAATGAAGAAGAGATCACTTATCAACTGCAACATAGCGGCGCGCACATCTTGCTCACACTCTCCGCCTACCGTCCTATGATCGAGCGTATCTGCGCGCGTACCGCCATTTCACAGGTGATCTTCACCGACGTGCGTGAATACCTGCCCCTGCGCCATCGTCTCCTGCTCGCCAACACCATGAACGAACAAGTAGGGGCCAGGTTAAGCACGCCCACATTGATAGAGGGGAATGCAGAACAAAAAAACGATGGAGAGAAGAGTCCAGGGGATTCTTCGAGCGAAGAAGGGCGTCTGATCGCCCCCTCAGAGCGCATTGTACGCACAGGTCATACCTGGAAACCCCTTGCGTTTCAACACCTCCTGCATAGCCAGCCCGTTACCCCCATCAACAGTGAAACATCCTCAGAAGACCTGGCATTGCTGCAATATACCTCCGGCACAACCGACACGCCCAAAGGCGTCATGCTCTCGCATAGCAACCTCGTCATGAACGTCACACAGCAGCGCCACTGGATGACAGACGCAAAGCGAGGCCGTGCCGTCATACTGGGCGTCCTCCCCCTTTCCCATTGCTATCGCCATCGCCCTTGCCGGCACCCTCATCTTACTTCCCACGCAGCGCATCGACCAGGTCATGCAGGCCATCAAGCAGCACCATCCTGGCTTCCTGCCCGGCGTCCCCGCGCTCTACCTTGCCATCGCCAACTATCCCAGAGTGCGCTCCTACGGCGTAGCTGCGATTCGCACCTGCGTCAGTGGTTCAGCCCCTCTGCCTATAGAGGTGCAGGAAGCCTTTGAGAAACTCACGCGTGGGCGCCTCGTGGAAGGCTATGGATTAACAGAAGCCTCACCCTCCACGCATTCTAACCCCCTCAAAGGCGAACGGCGCGTCGGCAGCATCGGCCTTCCACTTCCCGCCACCAATGCCCGCATCGTCGACGTCAAGAGCGGTGAAACACTCCCTCCCGGCGAAGTGGGAGAGCTGATCGTGCGCGGGCCCCAGGTCATGCAGGGCTACTGGAACATGCCTGAAGAGACACGCGCCACCCTGCGCAACGGCTGGCTGCACACTGGTGATCTTGCCCTCATGGACGAAGACGGCTTTTTCACCATTATCGACCGCAAAAAAGACCTCATCCTCGCCGGGCCCTACAACGTCTATCCACGCGACGTTGAAGAAGTCCTCTACGAACATCCCAAAGTCCTCGAGGTCGCGGTGGTGAGTATACGAGGAGCGGATGAAAATCCCTCCCCATTTATCAAGGCTGTCGTCGTTCTGAAACGCGGTGAAAAAGCCACCGCTGACGAACTCCTGGCCCTGTGCCGCGAACGCCTGGATGCCTATAAAGTGCCGAAGCAAATCGAGTTCCGTTCAGAACTGCCTAAAAATTTTGTAGGCAAAGTGTTGCGCAGGTTATTGGTATAAACGTAGGATGCGATTACGGCGTGATCGTAAAATTAACGTGCTGTGCCAGCATCTTATCTGCGCAAGTGTTAGTACTTGCCCAATAAAGCTCTACATAGGCCGGACCTGAACTGCCATAGATTGCATAGGCATAACTGAATTTGGTATTCGCCCCGATTGCAAAACTAGAAGTGAAGGCTTGCTGACCGTTGAGATACCAGATAAGGCAGACTTCACCCTTTTGTCCACCAGTATGTAGATTGAAGGACACATAAAGCTTCTGGTTCACCTTAAAGGTGGTTGCGGGTTGCCCCGGTTGCGAGCCGGAGGGAGCCGCGCTGCTCACCTGAGCGTTATCAATAAATTGCGAACCGGGATAGACCGTAGCGGTGGGTGATGGTGTGGTGGCCGGCGAGGACGCGACTGTGGGTGAAGGCACAGTCGAAGTGGCGTTGCCTGTATTGCCGGTGTTGTTTCCTGTACCTATAGCCATAAAGTAAACGAAGACCAGCAGGAGGCCACCGGCGACTACACATAGTCCGGCGACAAGAAAACCAATCCGCATATTACGATTGTTGCCTGGAGGTTGTGGAAAGCGCGGGGACATTGGGCGCTGTAGGGTAATCGGCTTTGGCGATATTGTGGGCGCAGCAACTGCTCCTGGCAACCACATCTGTTCTGGTTGCATAGCTTGCGGAGCATTCGCCTGCGCAAGTGATGGGTTGTAGGAGGATAGTGCTGCCGGCTCCCCAGAACTTCCCTGTCCCCATTGCCCATTTGGGGGAGACATGACCGCTCCAAGAGGTACACCTTCACCATTACCTTCCCAGGAGGACGGTTCATAGAATCCAGGATGAGCTCGATTGGCATTGCCGGTCGATTTCGAGCCATTCGACCTGGCGTCTGGTGACGCGCCGCAGCGCGGGCAATTTGCATTTGCGCGAGATGGCGAGAGTGGCAATCCGCAACTTGAACATTTCATAGGTCATATCCTCCCAAATAGAACAGGGCCGCCATTTCCATATTCATTTCAACGTTCAACACTCTGAGAAGTAAGCCATTTGTAGCTAAATGGGCTAGTAGAATCTGCTAGCCGCCCTATTTCCCTCTATCCATGAAGTTATTTTTGCTATATACTAGAGTAATGGATGGGTCTATCTTCAATCACGTGTTGTTTGCCTGGATTCTTCTTATGAAAAAAGGGATGTTTTGCGGTAAAGGAGGTCAGAGAGATGTTTTGTATTCAGTGCGGGTCTTACAATCCAGATCATGCTCAATTCTGCGGCGTATGTGGTTATCGGGGTAGGGA
>VBFM01000445.1:0-822 GCA_005882595.1 Chloroflexota bacterium | reverse complement strand
GGGAACGCCACAAATTGGACAGGTTCCTTATGTCCAGGGAACTCCTTCACCTTCTGCACCGGGAAGCGTTCCTTTAGCACAGCATATCAATATCCCTCCAGGATCATCGTCACCGCTTGCTCCGAGTGAGGCGATGCGCTTCCCGCAAACAGACCCACATCCGTATCCCCAGCATCCAGGGCATCCAGCACATTTCACAGGTCCAATCCAGGGACATCCAGGGCATCATCTCCCCCAACCTTCACATCCAGCACATTTCACAGGTCCAATCCAGGGACATCCAGTTCACCATCCCTCACATCCAGGGCATTTTCAGCAGAGCGGTCCGCAACACTACTCACACTCCCCGCAGTATCCCCAGCATTTGCAACAGGGAGGGCAGCAGGCATACGCGCCATCAGATCACTTACGTCCGCCCATGTCCCAGAAGATAGCTTCGACCGGCGTGAAAACTGCCGGTCGACTCTCGCGACGCGCGCTTTTCTTGTTGGTGGCAGGAGGTACCGTCGCGGTAGCAGCCGGCGGCGCTGCCGTTGTCTATCTGACAACCTCCACCCCGGAGAAAACCATATCGGCTTTCCTGGATGCTCTCAAGAATAGAGATGGGCAGAGCGCCTATAATCAATTGTCGACTCATCTCCAGAGTACCACCGATGAGCAAAATTATATCAGTACTATACGAGCGTGGGGTGGAGTTATCACTAGCTACTCCATCAGCAATGTGCAGGAGAACGGCAACAACGCAACAGCGGATGTCTCTGTTACCGCGGCATTCTTTGTGACATTCACCTACACCGTGACCTTAGTAAAAGAGAATGGAAC
>VBFM01000324.1:408-4618 GCA_005882595.1 Chloroflexota bacterium | reverse complement strand
ACACGATAATGGGTACCGCCGAGTGTTCGCGCACACGGCGGCAGACTTCCAGGCCGTCCATGCGCGGCATCATGATGTCCAGTATCAGCAGGTGGGGATCTTCCCGCTCCCACACGGCTACGGCTTCCAAACCATTGCTCGCTTCCAGTACCTCGAAACCCCGTGCACGCAGGTTCCGGCTCACGAAGTCGCGCAGCGCCACTTCATCTTCAGCGAGCAGGATGCGCTTCGCTCTCGTCGTCATATGTGCCTTCCTTCCTCCGTCAAGGGCTTCGTTATCGCCATTTCAAGAGGCCGCGTGACAACCGTAGACGAGACACTTTCTCTCTGGTCGGATGAGTGTGGAGCGCCGGACGAGCTAGCGTCGTTTCCGACCTGAATTGGAGCGGTGAGCGGCAGGGAGAAGGAGATAGTGGTACCCCGCGCACTGCTTTCGGCCCAGATGGCGCTTCCGTGGGCTTCGATGAAAGCCTTGCAGATGGCCAGTCCGAGACCGGTGCCGCCAGAATGCTGCTGTCGGCCATGTCGCGCGCGGTAGAAACGCTCGAAGACGTGTGGCAACTCGTCGGAGGCGATGCCAGGTCCATTGTCCGAAACCGATACGACAATTACATCATCTCGCTTGTCGGCGGTGATACGGACTTCGCCCTCACCATAGATCAGCGCGTTCGTGATCAGATTTTGGAGTACAACTTCTATGCGCGCACTGTCCACGTTTACCAGGGGCAGATCGCTGGGGATTTGCACAGATATCGTGGCATCTGTGCGACTAAGTCGCTCGATGATCTTCTTCAAGATGTCCTGTATCCTTGCGGGCGCGCGATTGAGCAGCAGCAGCCCGGCTTCCTGGCGCGAGAGATCGAGCAGATTGCTTACAAGCTGCGCCAGCCGGTCGGCTTCGCCGCTGATCGTCTGTAGAAAATGGCGCTGGTCCGCGAGAGGCCAGGTCACGTCTTCCTGGAGCAGCGTCGAGGCATAGCCTTTGATGGCAGATAACGGCGTGCGCAATTCGTGGCCGACCGCTGCCAGCAATGCCGTCTTGAACTCGGCGAGTTCGTGCTCGCGCGTAACATCGCGGAGCATCAGGCCACGCCCAATAGGTTGCCCTGACTCATCGCCCACGTCGAATAGTCGCAGGTGGATGGCACGGCGCCGACCATATCGCATGACCTCGACAACCAGCTCTGTGACTTCAGTGGACTCAGCCTGTGCCAGGGCCTGCTTGCAAACCTCGGGCTCGATAGCGGCCGCGCGCAGTGCATCGTAGAGATTGCTGATGGGATAGCCCTCAAGCGCCTCACTGGGTAGGCCCGTGATATTGCCTGCACCTATGTTGGCATAGAGCACCATCCCGTCGATGCCTGTCAGCACCAGCCCATCGCTCATACTGCCCATGATCGCCTCCAGCTTCTGCTTCTCCTCTGAAGCCTGCTGGTAAAGCTGCTCGTTCTCATGGGCTACCTCGCGCAGCCGCTCATCGCTGCGCTCGTAGAGTACCGCGTGTTCCCAGGCGAGCGTGGCATAGTTGGCGAATGTCAGCAGCAAGTCGATCTCGTTCTGGTTGAAAGGATGGGGTTCGGTACGATGCACCAGCAGGACTACACCTCCCGCATGCCTGCTGACGATGGGGATAGCCAGCACCGAGCGGAAGCCTTCATCGTAGGAAAATGATGGCTGCTCAGGGCCGAGCAGTTTCTGCACCGGTTTTCCGTCGCGCAGCGCCAGTACTGGGGCAGAACTTACATTCTCAGGAGACAGGGACAGCCGGTGATCGTAGCGGTCACTATGGCCGTCGCTGACCTGCACACGCAGCACACCCTGCTCGTCCGGCAGTAGCACCGCTGCGGCCTGCACGTCCACCAGCCGCCGCACCTCGCCAATGATCTTTCTTACGACCGCATGAGGATCAAGCGACCCTACCACCGCATTCGATGTTTCAAGCAGCGTGCGCAGCTCGCCGAGTTTTTGCAGCCCGTCGCGCTCCAGGCGTATGAGCGACCGTGCCAGGTCGCCGACCTCATCATCCCGCGCGGCGACTACGGTTGCATGTACTGGAATTGATTGCTCCGAGGTAGGCAGGGCCTGGTGTTCGATAGCGAGCGTATGGAGTGGACGGATGACTCGGACCAGCAGCATGAGCCAGAACAGCAGGCCGCCTATGGTGAAGAGCAACGCTGCCATCAGCAGCCAGAGATGAAACTGGGCGACGACAGCCAGCGCCTCGCCTTCAGGTCTTTGCACGACGACGGCCCAACCTGCACGCGGGACGGGAACAGCGCTGAAAAGCCACTTCTGGCCATCTGGCCCCTGGCCCAGAGTTGAGGCTGCCTGGCCATGCAACGCCTGATCGGCGCCTGGCAGCTCGTCCAGCACTGTCCACAAGATCTGCTTGTGATCGGGCGTGGCGATGAGTTCACCGCGATCATCGATGATGCTGATCATAAGCCGACGGCCCCGGTCCTTCTGCGCATTGACGACTGCCCCCAGGGGGTCGCTGAGCTTCGCGAGTGAGAAGCTGGCTGCTACGATGCCGACCAGCTTACCGCCCCTAGCATGCGCCGGGTAAGCGATGATGACGCCAGCGTTGAAGGTGGGTTCAACCACAGCACCCACCTCGAAGACCGGGCCGGGTTCCGTGCGCGCACGCCGGACGACGTCGGGCGGCGAGAATTCCGCCACTAACTGGTCCTGGCACTTGCCCGGCAGCGGTGGGCAAGAGACGACCAGAGCTCCTAGCGGGTCGAGCCAGTAGACCTGATCCACGTCACTGCGAGCGGCCTGAAAAGCCTGGAAGAGACTCATCATCGCGGCAGACGTATTGGCCTCTACCGCAAGGTTGCCTAACCTGGCAAGCGAACTCTCAGAATCGCTCAGATGCTGGTCTGAAGCCTGGGCATCATTGCGCAGTTTCTGCTCGACTACAGCATTGACTCCCACGCCTCCGATCAGCACGATGCCGACGAAGAGCAGGTACACGCTCAGCAATTGTACCAGGAGAGATCGACGCATGAAATGCAGCATAGCCAGTACTCCTCGGTGAGTTCTGCCGGGTGATCGTCTGCTTAAATACTAAAACTCCAAAGACCACTGGATACTTTGGCCCTGACGCGCTTATTGAATGCAACTAATACGGTGGTTGGCACATTATACCACTTTGGTTGCCCCCAAATCGTCTCTGAACCTTGGACAACCTATCCAGTGTCTGTAAATGACTTCCAGGGCGACCGCGAGGGTCGCCCCTACAATAGACGTTTACGTGTAACACAGGCAATTTGGTATTGTAGGGGCGACCCTCGCGGTCGCCCTGGAAGTCCAATCGTCTTTCTAGCGATCATTCACAGACTCTGGGACAACCTATCTAGTTCCACTTTACCTCAACTTCGACTCGTTCTCGCGCGCTCGCTGGACGAGACAACTCGGGTGCTGGCCTGGAAGCTGGCACCCGAGTTCTCAGAGAAGGCATATTAGCCGGTCGCGCTGCTCGTGAACGTGTTGGTGTACGTTGTGCTCAGATCGATCTGCTTGCCTTGCACCATCTGGTTGGTCTGTTTCTCAATGTTGAGCACCGACTGTGGGCCGTCCGAAGGCATGTTCCCGTCCGGACTGAAGATGGACAGCTGGTTTTTCAACGCCGTCACGTAGAGCGTTCTATCTCCGGCGTAGTAGTCGGCTGGCATCATGGCCGCGATCTGATCCGCGGTATGCGTCTGGATCCACTTCAGCGTCTTGACGTAGGCGTTCACCAGCTTCTGGACAACGTCTTTGTGGCTATTGACATAATCGTTTTTCATAAAGACGCAGATGAAGGGATAGGATCCCCCGAGAGCCGCCTGCGTCGACTGCGGTGAGCGCAAGTCTACCAGGACTTTTCCAACACCGCTCGATAAGAGACGTGAGATCGTCGGTTCGGTGGTCATGCCCGCGTCGATTTTGCCCTGCTGCATAGCAGCGATGAACGTGTCACCGGCGCCTACCGGCACGAAATGCGCCTGGTCTGGCCCCAGTCCAGCTTTGTGAAGCAGTGCGATTTGCAAGGCGTGGGTTCCCGAACCGAGCTCGGTAACTCCCAGGTTCTTGCCTTTGAGGTCGGCAAACGAGTGGATCTGGCCCGCCTCTTTGGCGGAAACGATCTCGGCTTCACCCGGCGCAATACCCAGTTGCACTACGGACTCTATGTTCTTTCCCGCCGCCTGCAGATCGATGGTGTGGT
>VBFM01000324.1:0-373 GCA_005882595.1 Chloroflexota bacterium | reverse complement strand
GATGCCTCGTCGATCAGCGTCACGTCCAGGCCCTGCTGGGTAAAGTACCCGAGCCGCTGGGCAAGCTCGTTCGGCAAATAAATCTGCTTACTAAGCCCACCCACCATGATCGAGAGGTGTGTTACCGTAGTAGTGGTACCATTGGTGGTAGTGGTAGTGGTGGTACTGCTACCGCACGCAGCGAGTATAAGCACCAAAATGATGCTGCTTAGCAGGCCAACCCTTCGTTTCCATGAGTTCATGTGGTTTCTCCTTCCTGTCTTCGATAGTCACATGTGTGACTGGATAATGTCGACAACCGATCCCATCGATCGGTGGGATGCCAGCCGCGGCGACAAATGCCGCAGCTCTTCTTCCTCTTCTTTGCCCATTG
>VBFM01000323.1:7046-7626 GCA_005882595.1 Chloroflexota bacterium | reverse complement strand
AAATGGGAGAAAAGCCGTTTTCTGGGGGTCGAGGTACGCAATAAAACGCTGGGTGTGATTGGCCTGGGCAAGGTGGGCAAAGAGGTTGCGCAGCGCGCCCAGGGTTTAGCGATGCAGGTAATAGCATTTGATCCCTATGTCGCTCCTGAACAGGCGCGCAAGCTCGACATTCAAATGATGAGCCTGGATGAGGTATTACAACAGGCCGATTTTGTGACGCTGCATACCTCTCTGACGAGCGGGCCACAGGGTACACGAGGGCTGATAGGGGCGCGCGAACTCAACCTGCTCAAGCCGGGAGCGCGGCTGATTAACTGCGCGCGGGGCGGGTTGATCGACGAAGAGGCGCTGCTTGACGCACTCGATGAGAATCGCCTGACGGGAGTGGCGCTTGATGTTTTCAGCCAGGAACCGGTTCGAGATGACGAGGTGTTGCGACAACTGCTGGCGCATGAGCGCGTAATCGCCACGCCGCACCTGGGAGCTTCGACGGAAGAGGCACAGGTGGGGGTGGCTATCGATGTGGTGGAGCAGATTGTGGCGGTTTTACGCGGAGGGTTCCCACGCGCGGCTGTCAACG
>VBFM01000323.1:5014-6965 GCA_005882595.1 Chloroflexota bacterium | reverse complement strand
CAGATCGAGTTGTCCTGCAGCGGTGATATTGCTAGCTATGACCTGCGCCCCTTGCAGGCCGCGCTCATCAAAGGACTGCTGGAATCGGTTTCGGACGCGCACGTCAATATGATTAACGCGCAGCTACTGGCGAAGCAGCGCGGGCTGGAGATTATCGAGCAGAAGTCTACGGTTTCGACCGCGTTCACGAATTTGATTACTCTACATGTGCTGAGCGCGAACGGCCATGTTTCTTCTTTCGCGGGCAAACCCGGCTCCGGCGATGAGTATGTTGATGTACTGAGCGGAACGGTCATGCAGGGCGAGCCGCGCATCGTGAAGGTTGGCCGCTACTGGACGGAGTTCGTGCCCGAAGGATATATCCTGTTCTGTCGCAATCCTGATCAGCCGGGTATGATCGGGCGCGTTGGGACTGTACTGGGCAAGGCCAAAGTGAATATCCGGCATATGGATGTTGGCCCGATCGTGCGCACACCGCACACTGGCGATGAGCAGCGCCTGCGTGAGACGGCCCTGATGATCATTTCAGTCGATGATCCGATACCGGGCTGGGCGCTGAATGAGATTGGTGGGGCGGGGGATATCTTTGGGTTGACCCTGGTGAAGCTGTAGGTAGAATGGTGTGCCAGGGCGGGGGCAATCCTGGGCAAGCCCACGCCCGTATCCCAGATGGTTGCACGAATCAGGGCGGGGGCAAGCCCACGCCCGTACCCAACCGTATAGGGTACGGGCGTGGGCTTGCCCCCGCCCTGATCAGACTTCGAGCAGGTCACGGGTGTCCTGGCGTTCGATATCAGACTCTTCCTCTGAGGCGGCTTCTGTTTGACTGCGCTGGTGGCGTCGCATGGCGTATTTGATGAGGATAAAGGCGGCGATTGCCAGGGCGAGTAAGCCTATGGTCAGCAAGGTGTAGGTCTGTATGAAACTGTAGGCCACCCTCCAATTGCGGCCAAGTGTCCAGCCAATGGAGAGGACGGTGACGCACCAGAGGATGGAGCCGCTTAAAGCAGCCACAAAGAAATGACGAAAGGGCATGCGCGTCATGCCAGCTGGGAAGCAGGCAAAGGGGCGGATATAGGGTGTTATACGCGAGAGAAAGATCATGCGCGCACCTGTCCTGTGAAACCAGCCTTCGGCCTTATTTATCTTTTGTGCATCAATATGCAGCCGCTTTGACACACGAAACAGGAAGCGCCTCCCTCCTCGCAAGCCGATTACATAGGCGAGACAGGCGCCTGAGATGCTCCCTATAACGGCAGCAATGGCGAGCACCAGGATATTCAGATGCCCAAGGGATGCCAGCGCCCCGGTAAACAATAGCAGTGTATTGTTCGCGATGGGTATACCACTGCTTTCCAATAGCAGTATTATCGCGACTATNAATATGATTGGATTTGTGTGTCGAAAGACATGTATTGCCAGGTCCAAGTTGACCGCCCTTCTACCGGTTTATTACACTACTCTATTGAGATCTTCACATATGTAGACGCTGGAAGCGACTGTTTTTCTTCTGATTCAAGACGAACGGCTACTGTCTATGGTTTCACAACAGCCCGTATCTGCTATGGATGAATAGTGACAGCTGGATGTGAGTTGCAACCTGCTCATCCTATTGACGTACTGACTTATAGTAGCTCATAGGTTATAATAAGTTCACTGGGATAAAGAACAAAAAAAGATAAAAACAGTTTACATGAAAAATGAATGAAGAATTGAGAGAAAGCATACTATATGGCTACCACCACTCCGGCATCATCTAAGGCCAAAGTTCCCTTTCGACCCACGCGAGGTCAGGCGCGCTTTGCCTTTACTATCCTGCTGATCATCAACGTGTTGAATTATGCAGACCGTTACGTGCTTCCCGCCGTCCTTCCGAAAATAAGGACGGATTTAGGGCTGACACCTTTTCAAGAGGGCCTGCTCGGCTCGTCGTTCCTGCTGGTCTATGGAC
>VBFM01000323.1:4253-4890 GCA_005882595.1 Chloroflexota bacterium | reverse complement strand
CATCTGGAGCGTTGCGACGGTTATCGCCGGTGTCACCCGAAACTTTCTCCAGTTGTTCACCGTGCGCTCGGTGCTGGGCATTGGCGAGGCTGGCTATGCACCAGCCTCGCTCTCACTGCTGGGTGATTACTTCCCAAAGAACCAGCGCGGGCGCATTCTCTCCTACTGGTCAGCAGGCACCTTACTGGGAGCCGCCATCGGTTTTACGATGGGTGGGCTGATCGCTGATACTCTGGGCTGGCGTTATGCATTCTTCGTAGTTGGTATTCCAGGTTTGATAGCGGCATTCCTGGCCTGGCGCATGGTAGAACCACGACGTGGTGTGTTTGACAGCGACGATGATGATAAAGAAGTAGGGGAGACAGCAGCCGAACTTGGGCATGCAGGCATCGGGAAAGACTTCTGGGGATCGGTGAAAAAACTACGCGCGATTCCCACCTACTGGGTACTGGTTTGCGCACTGGTCTTCAGCTTCTTCACGATAGGTGGCACCTCGTTCTGGCTGCCGTCCTACTTTGTGGATACCTTTCAGCTCTCACTCGGCCAGGCTGGACTCATTTCAGGTGCGGTGCTGGTCTCCAGCGGACTGATTGGCACCGTTGTCGGTGGCTGGCTGGCGGATTATGCCCAACGCCGC
>VBFM01000323.1:304-4248 GCA_005882595.1 Chloroflexota bacterium | reverse complement strand
GCTTTCTAGTGGGCGCGCCACTTGTGCTGATCGCACTTTTGATTCATACACTCCCACTGTTCATCGCCGTGTTTGTGATTGCTGCCATCTCGCTCAATTTCTGCACCGGGCCGCTCAATGCCGTGATTCAGGATGTCATCCCGCCATTGATGCGCGCTACCGCGCTGGGTCTTTCATTGCTGCTTGCCCACCTGCTGGGCGACGCGGCGGCGCCATCTGTGATCGGTGCGATTGCCAACAATGTGTCATTAGGGACGGCATTGATCCTGACCGCGCCGACTTTCCTCTTTCTTGCTGGGCTGGTCTGCTTGTTCGGTCTGAAAACGGTGGATCGCGATATGCAGCGCATGCAAAAGCAGCTGCATGGAGAGGGCTGATAGGCGAAAGAGAATCAGAATAAAAATACGACCTCTCAATTGAGAGGTCGTAGCGGGAGCGGGTTACGGGATTTGAACCCGTGATCTCAACTTTGGGAAAGTCGCATGTTACCACTACACCAAACCCGCGTCTATGATGTGTAAGTTGTCTGCTAACAGTGGGGATTATAGCCGATTGCAAGGGAAAAGTCAAGGCTTTTTTGAAGATTCTGGTAGATATGATATGATGTTTATTAATGTTTTAGAGAGGGGAGGAGGTGGGGACACCCACACCCTTGCACCTTTCTTGAGTGGAGGATCAAATGGGCATTTTCTCACGTCTCGCGACACTTTTTCGTATACGGGCCAATGCCGCGCTGGATAAAGCTGAGGACCCTGGCCAGGTCATGGACTATTCGTATAGCAAGCAATTGGAGCAATTGCAACACCTGCGCCGTTCAATTGCCGACGTGGTGACGAATGAAAAACGCCTGGAATTGCAGCAGTCGCAGCTGCTAGAGAAGACCAATAAGCTGGATGCGCAGGCAATGCAGGCGTTGCAAGCCAATCGCGAAGACCTGGCGCGTATGGCGCTGCAACGGAAAGAGGCGATCCTGATCCAGATCAATAGTTACGAACAGCAGATCGCCCAGTTACGGGC
Organism: Chloroflexota bacterium; assembly: GCA_005882595.1. Classification (GTDB taxonomy): domain Bacteria; phylum Chloroflexota; class Ktedonobacteria; order Ktedonobacterales; family Ktedonobacteraceae; genus VBFM01. Next base: position 3,231 of record VBFM01000323.1, on the reverse strand, counting down.
GCAGGAAGAGAAGTTGATCTCGATGGAGCGCACCGTCACCGCGCGTGTAGAAGCGTTCCGCACGCAGAAAGAGATGGTCAAGGCGCAGTATAACGCGGCGCAGGCGCAGGTGAAGATCAACGAGGCCGTGACGGGAATTTCTGAAGAAATGTCCGATATGAATCTCGCGATGCAGCGAGCGCAAGATAAGGTATTGACGATGCAGGCGCGCGCTGAAGCAATGGACACCCTGATCGAGCAGGGCGCGCTTGGCGACCAGGGGCTGTTGGGAGCGGGCTCCGGTGATCCGCTCGAACGCGAGCTGCACAAAATATCCTCAGAACAAAATGTTGATGCGCAGTTACACGCCTTGAAACAACAGATGCAACTGGGTGGGCCGAACGCGCAGCAGAGACAGCTCCCTCAAAACGCATCAAACGATGCCGATGATGGCTTATAAGCTATTCCGCCGCAATAGGAAAGGATAAGGCTAGCCTCTCACTCCGGGCTAGCCTTTCTTTTTCTCTCGTTCCTTTTTGGCTTTGTAGAATGACTTTGGCTTTGGATGCCGTTCCGTGTCTACATACGCCGCAGGAGCCGCATCCTCGTTCCTGCTGACCTCCATCTCGTCCCTTTCGCTCAGCAGTTCTTGCAGGTCGTTGTAGACGTTGTAGTCATCGATGACTTCGGGCATGCGCAACATGTGGCGCAGCACCTGTACCTGGGTGATGTTCGTTTTGTCGCCCCTGGCAGGTTCAGCTTTGCGTAAGAGCTTCTCCACCAGGTCCATACTATTATCATGCGCGCCGATACCCTCCAGACGCTCACGTACCACTACCAATTGTTCATATAAGTTCATTTTGCTCTCTCCTCCTGGATATGGGCAAGGTAGCCCCAGAAGCTATGGTAACATAGAGCATCAAAGCCGTCAAATTGAGGCTCACTCATCTGAGAGTGGCTCATCCTCTCGCAAGGGGAGAGCGACAAAAAACGTGCAGCCTTCGCCTGCTATACCGGCGCTCTCCATCCAGACATATCCACCCATGGCTCCTGTAAGCTGGCGGCAGAGGTAGAGTCCCAGCCCGGCTCCTCGCTGCGCGCTATTGATGGCGTCTGTCAGCCGCATGAACTTGCTGAACAACTGGGGCTGATCCTGCAGCGCAATACCTGGCCCCCAGTCGCGAATGGCGATCACCACAAATTGCCCGGATGGAGGGATGAGCAGCTGCCGGTTGAGCGCAGGTATACGCCGGGAGAGTTCGTTCCAGGCTGTGCATTCGGCGCGAATCTCCAGGTCTGTCCCTGGCGGCGTATATTTCAAAGCGTTCCCCACCAGATTTAAGAGCACCTGGCGCAGGCGCAGATCATCCACCCAGGCAACGAACTCATCAGGGATATTGATCTTCACAGTACGGCTTTCGCGCGCGATGAGTGGCTCTAGAATTTCCAGGATCATCTGGACTGCCTGCACTACCCGCACCGGCCCCAGCTTGAGCATGACCCGGTCCTGATCGATGCGGCTGGCATCCATAACGTTGCCCAGCAGCAAGACCAGTTCATCACAGGAGCGCCGAGCGTTATGAATGAAGCGTGTTTTTGTAGTGTCATCCAACGAGTCACTATAGGAGCAGAGCAGTTCAATATAGCCTTGAATAGCGGTTAAAGGGGTGCGCAGTTCATGCGAGGCGGTCATGAGGAAATGGTTTTTGATACGCTCGGATTCCTGCGCCTTTTTCAGCGCATCACGTAACTCGGCATAGAGACGCGCACCCTCGATAGCTACCGCGGCCTGGTTTGCGAATAGCTCGAAAAGCGCCATGATCTCGACGGTTGGGCGCTTGCCATTCAAGGGCGCATCTGGGGTCAAAAAACCCAGCAGCATATTATCACTGCTCACCAGGGGTACCACCAGTAAATCTTCCTGGAGCCATATATCCGGGGACGGGGCTGGAGTTCGGCGCGGAGAGACGGGTGTCAGTGGCTTATCTTCATCGATGACCACAAAATAGCTCGCGAACTCGCGATTCTGCCAGATGGGGGCCTCGGCAGGAATAAAATACGAGTCGCTGATGCGAAAGTCTTCGTTGATAAGCAAGGCGGCAAAGGCATCGGGGAGCGGGTGGTTATAAAGGTAGGCTTCATCCTCTTCACTAATGCCAGATGTCGCGCGCACGCGAAAATATCCCAGATCGTCGGCCAGGTACAGCGCGGAATAGCGAAAACGCAGCGCCTTACAGGCGGCTTCAGCGACATCTTTTAGCAGGGTATCCACATCCAATTTCAGTCGCAAAGTGGAGCCTACAGCGATAATATATTGGAGCACGTCGCGAAGTTGCTCAGGGTTTGTTTCCAGTTGCCTCGCTAAATCACGGGTAATATGCTGGTAATCATCTAGAGATGTATCAAGTCGATCCACTCAACTTCCCTCATTTTTGCTCATCGGCTGCGGTCACAGATATTTGTTTATCAATATCGGCTATTATAACATAGATGCGGTTATATTATTGGATGTTGTGGTTGCGGTTTACTTCAACTGCCGGCTTCTTGTAAAAACAGGTAGAATGAAAATAGGGGGACGCGCGTTGTGCGCGCCTGGGTTTGAAGTTGGGAGGATGAGGATTGTATGGAGGATACCCCGGAGAGCCGTAACGCAGCAAGCTATTTTTTCCCCATTATTGCAGTTATAGGAGGGTCGATCTTGATGCCTCCTTTCACAGTATTTTTCACGACGATTGGCCCGTTGGCGCTGCTGGTTTTAACGCCGGTGCTATTGATTGGGTATACACGATATAAGCAATCGAGGCGAAGGAATATTACTCCCAGGAGCCGGTAGCCGTCAACCAGTCGAGTACAATTTCAGGCATGTGGGAGATGGCGCCCTGGCGTTGTGAGCAGCGGGGGAGGGTATGCAGGACGGTCGCGCCGTACTCTTTTGAAATGATGCGGCG
>VBFM01000323.1:0-277 GCA_005882595.1 Chloroflexota bacterium | reverse complement strand
ATCAAATAGCACGACGGCATTGCGTTTGTCGCCGCTCCATGCTAAGCGATTGAGGGCGCGGCGCATGCGCAGGGAGGCCATGGGCACCGTCACCTGGTGGAGTTGATCGGAATAGTGTTCGGCGCGGGCCGCGATGGGCGGGTCGTTGAGGACCGGCATGGGCAGGCGAGCCACCAGGATACAAGCGGGTGGGCGGCTGACTTCGTCGGTGCCATCCCAAAAGCTGCCTGTGCCAAGCAGAACCACACGTTCTTGATCGGAGAACATCTGCCAGAGC
>VBFM01000322.1:6115-8683 GCA_005882595.1 Chloroflexota bacterium | reverse complement strand
TGCGTGCTTTAAGCGTACCTAATCCTTCAGAAGTTTGCAAGGATTCGGAGCATTCTTAGCCCGTTTGGACGCTCAACGTGTGCCATTTTGGACTCCCCATCGGCGTAAAGCATGTTATGAGGAGGTCTCTTTGTGAAGTAGTCTGACCCGTCCAGAAGATCCAGAAGTCACCGGCTCTTCTCCCAGCAACGGCCAGCCCATTTTGTGCTATCATTCGTTCTTATCCTCTCTTTTAAGTTTGCGACGAAAGTAACCCACTTCTCATGAAATTTGTGTCGATGTCAAACTAAGAAAAAGTTTTACGCAGTATACCTGATCGCGGTCACTCACTCACCATCGACCATGGATGGCGTGGGTGGCCGAGAGGGCGCTCGCCTTCATCGCCCAACAGCTTCAGAAAAGCTCGTAGCCGCGGCATCTTTTCTCATCTTGATCTGCTATGCCCTGTGCAGTTCCAGGCGTTTCCGGTCTGGGGAGATCGGTGCAGCGGTCTTGGCCTGGCTGCACCAGGGCTGACTCCCGAAAGCCTCGACGGCCCCCTGCTTTCCGTGATCAGGATCACCTTGGGCAGCCGCACGCAGCAACTGCTTGAGTTCTGTGCTTTCCCCAGAGAGTTCGCCACTTGGGACGAGGCCTTGCGCTTCCCTGTGTGGCGACTGGGATGTTACGCATCTTCGCCCAACGGCGCGAACGTCTGGACGACTTCATACATGCCTGGCTCGAACGTGGCTAGGGTGAGCGCCTCCTGGAGAAACGGAAGCGGGGTGGGGTCCTGGCGCATGGCTTGATAGTCTTGGACGCTTCGCCACTGGGCATACATCGTGACCTTCGTGCCGTCGAGACTTCGATGGAGACTCGCCGAAACAAAGCCGGGCGCATGGCGGACTGAGACCTCAGTTGCGCGGGCGAGGAGCTCAACAAGCCGTTGCTGATTGGTGGGGTCAACCGTGAAGACATTGATCAGCGTCACGACGCTGCTCTTCGTGGATATGTGGATCATGAGGTCCGCTCCTTTTGCATTGATTTCGGAACGCTTGAAAACGTCCTGGTCGTTTGTCAATACATGTGCTATCATCAAGGGACGAAGTCAGAGGAAGCGTCTGGAGTCGACTTCTCATTCCCCCAAACCTTCCTCCATCAGCGTGGACCCGCATGGAGCGTATCCACATCAGTAAGTATACTGGTGAGACCTCGGAAGGTCACTGTTCATTAGTTTTCTTGTCAGTTCACATCACTTCATAGTCCGCCGGATCACGTGAAGGAGACCGCTCTTGAACAGATCGTTGTATGGTGAGCGAGACTATGCCTTCGGTCAGCTGACGCTGACGCTGCGGACGAGCATCGGCCTGACGCAAGCAGGCCTGGCCGATGTGTTGGCTCTCCATTGTCGGCGCGTATCTGCAAGGCGTCGAGCTGCAAGACGCAACCCTTGCCGGGGCACTTATGCGTGAGAGCGTCTTTACCGAGACCTTCGATGCTATCTGGTCGGTCGCCATCAGCCGCAGCGGGCAGTACTGGGCCGCTGGCAGCAAGCGGGGGGAAGTGCGCGTATGGGAAGCGGGAGGGAAGACCTTTCATCTGGCGTGTATACGGCGTGGGATGGAGTCCTGATGGCAGCAGGCTGGCCAGTAGCGGGTGGGAGGGTGCCATCCGGCTCTGGGACCCGACCTCGGGCTCCTGTATCCAGATCATTGGGGACTCCGACTCTGCTGACATCCTCTTCTATGGCGTGGCATGGAGTCCAGACGGGCAACTGCTGGCCTGCGGAACCTATCGGCGTGGAGTGCAGGTGTGGGATGTGACAGCACGAAGCCGCCGTTGGGTCGGGGAGGCGCACGCGACCTGGCTCCGTCGCGTGGCCTGGAGCCCGGATGGCACGCGGGTGGTCGGCGGGGGCGATGATGGCCACGTCTACCTGTGGGACGGCTCTGATGGCACGCAGCTGCTGCGGCTGATGGGGCATCACGGGGCCGTCACGAGCGTGGCCTGGGGCCCCATAGAATGCGGCTGGCCTCCAGTAGTGGTGGCAGAGAGGGCGGGGAGCTCTTCGTATGGGATGCCCACAGCGGGCAGCGCCTGAATATCACTGGGATCAGAGGACTGACCGAGGCGCAGAAGGCCACATTGCGTGCCTTGGGGGCCATTGAGGGTGTTGCAGTGGACAGTCCCTAGCACGCTGCCCAGGCCTGACCCCCACGGCGTGCTCGCCCACCAGCGGCGCGCAGGCTAGCTGAGCACCGCGGGGTAGGTAGAGATGTTACGCTTTTTGACCCGCAATGTTCACGAGCCATGATACGCCAAATTTGTCAGTGACCATGCCAAACGTATCACCCCATGGGGCTTTCTCGAGTGGCATTGTGACGTTGCCGCCGGACAAAAGCTTCTCGAAATAGCCTTGTAATTCTGCTTCGTTGTCACCACTCAGTGACATGCTGAAGTTCGTCCCAGCTTTATACTCCATACGGTTGGGCGTGTCGGAAGCCATAAAGGTAATGCCGTTGTCGGCTTCCAGCACAGAGTGCATGACTTTGTTGTCTTCACTGGGATCTTGAGACGCGTGGTAATCTT
>VBFM01000322.1:3969-6098 GCA_005882595.1 Chloroflexota bacterium | reverse complement strand
AAAGACAGTTTGATAAAATTCCATGGCCTGGCGAGCATTGTCTTTAAAGCTAAGGTATGGGTTCAGTTTGGTTTGCATAGTTCCTCCTAATTTAGTATGTACGTTAGAGAGCCACTCTTCATTATACATTACAATTTTGTTCTACATACCGATTTCCTCTTGACAATTCAGCATTTCCTCGTTATAATTTAATTAATCAGCCAGTCAATTGTCTGGACTGATAAGCAACAACGCTGGAGATGAGACCAAAGTATGGCGCGTACGCCGAAAGTAGTGGAAGACCGCCGCGAGCAGATTATCGATGCAGCTATGCACGTCTTTGCGCAAAAAGGCTTTACGAAAGCCACCAATAAAGATATCGCGCGCGAAGCAGGCATTACTCCTGGCTTGATCTACTACTACTTTGAGAGCAAGGATGCGTTATTGAATGCCATCGTGGAGACTCGTTCTCCTTTGCAAGTGATATCCTCGTTATCGCCCGAGGAGCTGGCATTACCGCCTGAAATGTTTTTACGTATGTTAGTAATGCGAGTATTGGGCATCATGGAGGGTGAAAACATGGTGGGACTGATACGGGTGATGTTGCCTGAGATGATCCATAATCCGACTGTATCATCCATTCCCGCCAGTTTGTTTCAACGGGTGTTCGGCTTTATCGGTAAATACTTTGAGGCCAAGGTTGCCAGTGGAGAGCTAAGGCCAATAGATACATTGCTAGCCGTCCAGGTACTTATTGGGAGCCTTATCGGTTTCATTCTGCGTCGTCAAATCATCCATGATCCAATAGCGCTGGCCTATTCCCAGGAACAGATCGCTGATGCCGTTCTTGATACTGTTCTCAATGGCATCTTGCCGCGTTAATTTTTTTATCGTTGATATTAATTGGCTGATTAGTCAAATCTAGGAGGCAAAGCATGGCAGAAGCAATGCACAATACTTCCGAGGAGAAGCCGGTAGAACAGCCAACCAACGGCGAACCGGTGATAGTCATTGACCAGCTTGTCAAGCTGTTCGGCAAACTGCGGGCGGTGGATAATCTCACCATGCGCATCTACGGGGGCGAGACCTACGGCTTGATCGGTCCCAACGGTTCGGGCAAGACCACCCTCATCCGCATGATGGTAGGATTGATACGCCCGACAAGCGGCAGCATCCGCATTCTGAACGAGCGTATCCCCAGCAGCAAGGTGGCGCCTTCTATAGGCTATATGACCCAGCTGAGCGCGCTGTATAACGACCTGACGGCCAGGGAGAACATGCGCTTCTTCTGCAACATCTACGGCGTGCGCGGCAAAGAACAGCAGCGGCGCATCGATGAGATGCTGGAGCGAGTGGAACTGGCAGATCGGGCCAATAGCGTGGTGAACACCTTTAGCGGGGGCATGAAGCAGCGTCTCTCGCTCGCCTGCGCCCTCGTCCACCATCCCCGGCTGGCCCTGCTGGATGAACCAACCGTTGGCGTTGACCCCGAACTGCGCCGCTCCTTCTGGGATTACTTCGCGCAGTTGAACAAAGAAGGGGTGACCATCATCGTCTCCACGCACCACCTGGACGAAGCCTCGCGCTGCACCCGCCTCGGACTGATGCGCTCCGGCGTCCTGCTGGCGCAGGATAGCCCGCAGGATAGCCCGCGAGAACTCTTACGCCAGTCCGGCCAGGAAAACATGGAAGACGCTTTCCTCTATTACGCAAGCCGACGTAGTCAGGAGGTTCAGAAATGAGTTTCGCGCGTATTCTGGCGCTCGCCAGCCGCATTATTCGACAGGTGCTGCGTGATAGACGTACACTGGCGTTGATCTTTCTCGTCCCCTTGTTCGTCATGACCCTGCTGTACTTCGTTCTTACCACTACCAGTAGCGTGCGTACCCTCGCAATTATGTACCCGACTGGAGCGGGTAGTGACCGTATCAATACGCTCATTAACGCCCTGCTGCCGGGCCCGGATAAACTGCATACCATCTCGATTACAGCCGACCAGGTGAATAGTACGCTCCAGAACGGCAATGCCGATGCGGTGGTCATCCTCCCGCCGAATTTCGCGCAGCAAGTCTTTGCCGGTCAAAATCCAACGGTGCAAATTCAACTGGAGGGTTCAGATCCCACTGTTGCCAGCGCTATGAACGATCTCA
>VBFM01000322.1:0-3950 GCA_005882595.1 Chloroflexota bacterium | reverse complement strand
GCCGCTCTTAAAGGGCAACCAGGGCAGGCCATTCCGCAGGTACTCGGCAGCTCTCAGCTCCCGTTTACCATCAATGGTCCGCGCTACCTGCATGGAGGCCCGCAGTATACCTTTAACGACTCCACTGCGCCGCTGTTCATCGGCATCTTCTCGTTCTTCTTCGTGTTCCTCCTGACCTCAATAGCCTTCCTGCGCGAACGCTCCCAGGGAACAATCGAACGGGTCATGGTCTCTCCCTTGACCCGGGCGGAGCTGGTGATGGGCTACATCTGCGGCTTCACGCTCTTCGCGCTGGTGCAATCGCTGCTGATCCTGCTCTTTGTCGTCTTCGCCCTCAAAGTGCATTACAGCGGCAACCTGGCGTTAGTCTTCCTGGTATCAGCCCTGCTGACGATTGGGAGTGTCAACCTCGGCATCTTCCTTTCGACCTTCGCGCAGAACGAGTTCCAGGTCGTGCAGTTTATCCCATTGGTTTTAGGTATTCAAATCTTTCTCTCAGGCGTATTCTGGCCCGTCGCACAATTGCCGGCCGCGCTGCGTCCCATCTCCTACATCCTGCCCCTGACCTATGCCAACGATGCCCTGCGTGGCGTGATGCTCAAGGGAGCTGATATCGGCGGAATAGCAAGCCAGTTGGGTGCGCTGTTCGTGTTTGCCCTGGCGATGGTGCTGTTGAGCACGCTCACCATGCGCCGCCAGATCGCGTAAAGAAACGTTATTCATTATTGTGTAGGGACAAGGTGTGGAGTGGTGCGGTGTGGTGGCCTGGTGCTTGTCCTTTCTCGGAGGTACATCATGCAAAAAGAAACGGTAACACAAACCAATACCCAGCAGCCCGAACAAGCGGAAGAGACAACCTGTTGTATCGTAGGCGGCGGCCCCGCGGGAGCAATACTGGCCTTGTTACTGGCGCGCAAAGGCATTCCTGTGATGCTGCTCGAGGAGCATATGGACTTTGACCGCGCCTTTCGCGGTGATACTATCCACCCATCGGTGATGGAGATACTGGACGAGATTGGTATTGCTGAGCGCCTGCTGCAACTCGATCATACCAAAGTCTACACATTGCCCGTGCAAACAGCGAAAGGTACCTTCACGCTCGCCGACTTGCGACGGCTGAAGACGCGCTTCAACTACATCACCATGCTTCCCCAGGCGCGTTTCCTGGAATTTATTACCGGTGAAGCGCAGCGCTATGCAAACTTCAAGCTGGCCATGGGGGCGAGGGTCGAGAAATTGATGGAGGAAGATGGCTATATACACAGTGTGCATTACAGGGGACGGGATGACTGGCACCAGGTACGAGCGGTATTGACGGTTGGCGCGGATGGCCGCTTTTCGCGTATCCGCAAACTGGCCGGCTTTGAGCCGATCAAGACTGCACCGCCGATGGATGTCCTCTGGTTCCGTGTCCCCCGCAATCCTGACGAGCCAAAGGATTCCGGTGGCGTGCTGGCGAATGGGCATATCCTGATAAAACTCAATCGTGGCGACGAGTGGCAGGTAGGCTACGTCATTGCAAAGGGAGGCTACCAGGAGATTCACGCGGCGGGTATTGAGAAGCTGCGGCAGGAGATCGCGCAACTTCTGCCAGAGTTCGCCGGCCGCATGCAGACCATTCACGAATGGAAACAGGTCTCGGTGCTCTCGGTCGAATCGAGCCGGCTGCGCCGGTGGTATCGCCCCGGCCTGCTGCTGATTGGCGATGCCGCGCACGTGATGTCACCCGTTGGAGGCGTTGGCATCAACTACGCCATCCAGGACGCCACGGCAGCGGCGAACGTGCTTGCCGGTGATCTCAAAGCTGGCAAGGTAAGCACACGCGATCTTGCCAAAGTGCAGCGCAAGCGGGAGTGGCAGACACGCATCATCCAGGGCTTTCAGAACATTATACAGAAGCAGGTGCTGAAGAAGGTGTTGACTTCTGATGAGCCATTGACCATTTCACCTGTACTGCTGTTCTTGATGCGCGTGCCGATCATACGAAATTTGCCGGCCAGGTTTATTGGTATTGGCCCCTGGCCCGCGCATGTACAGCAGTAGGGGAGAGAGCATGAAAAGTTACGACTACGCGCGCCGCCAGGGAGTAAGACCCATTGCGTGGGAAGAATTTGCGACCTCTTCCCCTGGGATCAGGCAGGTGTTTCTGGATGGGAAATGGCAACTCCATCCTGAGATCGTAACAGCGCTAGAGGCCCAGGGGAAAGACGTGTTGCCTTAATGGATTTTTAGACAGGCTCTCACCTGGTTCAGGCCAATGATGCGTCAGGGTCATCTTACGGATGGCTTTTCTGCTTCCATCCCAATTGTAGGAGGCCTGGTTTCGATTGTCAATGACCTGAAATCTGCTCCCGAATGCTTATCCTCATTATAAACTCTGACATTAATGTCAGAGTCAAGGGATTTCATGGCCGAGATCATTACATGCTTTGCGCTGCTTTACAAGTACTGATGCCGGGAGCATCAGCTTTGTTCTCCGGCGATACGCATCATGGCGGCCAGGCTGCGCTCGACGTCCGCCTCAGTTGTTGCCCACGAGGAAACGCTGATGCGCATGGCGGTGTGCCCCTGCCACACAGTTGGCCCGCACCAGCAGGTCCCATCACGCTGAATGGCCTCGATCACCCGGCGTGTCTTCGCCTCGTCACCGAATGAGACCAGCACCTGGTTGAGAACGACATCGTTGAGGATCGAGTAGCCTGCCGCGTGCAGCACTTCGGCGAAGTGCTGCGCATAACGACAGGTGCGTTCAATGAGGTCCGCCAGGCCCGACCATCCTAGCGAGCGCAGCGCGGCCCACACCTCGATGCCCCGAGCGCGGTGTGAGGACTCTGGAGTAAATTGTGAGGGATCGCGTCTCTCGCTTTGCGCGGGAAGGTAGGCAGCCGAGGTAGACATGGCGGCTTGTAGTGGAGCAGGATCCCGCACGAACGCCAGGCCGCTATCATACGGAACGTTGAGCCATTTATGCGCGTCGGTTGCCCAGGAATCTGCACCCGCAAAGCCCTCTACCAGGTGGGCGCGTGCAGGTGCCGCTGCCGCCCACAGACCAAATGCACCATCCACGTGTACCCACGCCCCGGCCTCACGAGCACGCGGAACGATCTCGCGCGCCGGGTCGAACGCTCCGGTATTGACGTTGCCCGCCTGCAGGCAGACGATGGTGGGACCACTGATCACCGGAAAGGCGTCAGAGCGCATCCGTCCCTGGCCGTCTACGGGAACCCTGACTACGCGCTGCCGCCCAAGGCCCAGCATCCCAAGCGACTTGAAGAGCGAGGGGTGGGCTTCTTCTCCCACAATCACCGTGATGGGCGGCGCCCCGAACAGGCCATCAGCCTCCACGTCCCACCCTACGTTTTGTAGCACACTGTGGCGGGCAGCGGCCAGGCTAGAGAAGTTAGCCATGGTCGCGCCGGTCACAAATGCACCGCCGCCTGTGGATGGTAGGCCAAAGATATCCAGGAGCCAGCGCAATGCAATCTCTTCCAAAGTGGCAGAGATGGGGGAATCTGTGTACGCGTAAGGTGACTGATCCCATGCCCCGGCCAGCCAGTTTGCAGCGACCGTCGCCGGGAGCGATCCGCCGATCACGAAGCCGAAGAAACGTGGGCCTGCCGTGGCAACGGTTGCCGGGGAGCCGAAGTCGTCCAGCAGCGCAAGCACCGTTGCTGGGTCCGTTGGCTCTTCTGGCAGCGGGCCATCCAACTCCGTCAGATTGGCAATTGCTTCCGGTGTTGGTATGACACTGCGCGCATTCAGGCCTTCGAGATAATGGGTGCTACGGGCAGCGGCATCGTTCAGCAGGTCACGCATGGGAAAATTCCTTGATCTACTTGAAAATCTACACGTTCGCTGTGCTGACCTGCTTCTCAAAGTTCTTAAAGAACTGCCCTAGCGCCATCTTCACCGCGCCGTTCACAACCATGTCTGGAATACCGGAGACTTTG
>VBFM01000321.1:0-5965 GCA_005882595.1 Chloroflexota bacterium | reverse complement strand
ATCGTGGTCAGAAAGGCTTTAAGCGAGGTAATGGTTTCTGGCGGCGTGGTCTGATAGCGCAGGTAGGTTTCCTGCACCATGTCTTCGGCATCCATCGCGCTACCAAGCATGCGGTAGGCGATGGCAAAGAGGTACGACCTGTAGCTTTCAAATGATTCCACCATATTCATCCTCCTTCGTAGTTATGCCCGGCGTGGCTGCATCTGCTTTTTCTGTTCCATGGCTTGTTGTCGACGTTGTGCACGCTCATATTGACGGTTGTGTCTCCTGTCCACTGCTTCGATTGTCAGAAACAGGAGCGTTTGATCTATACATACGTATACCCTAACATCGATAGAATCTGTGTGATGATCATCATCAGAATGATCTCCACAAAGCAAGAGGGTCGAGGGGGCAGATTTTGTCACAAACCTGCCCCCTCGACCCTCTTGCTTTGTACAGGCGCCTGTACGTACGGTCGTTCCGAGTGTACGTTCCAGCTTCTCAACGGCAGAGGATCATTTGCATAGTTGAGCGGTCTGGTAGTCGTCGGCCTGGAAGAGACATTTTAAGTGTGCAGATTTTGAACCAATGAAATGAGTGAACGAGCATGTGGCAAGACCCATGCCAATTGGAAGGAGAACCATCGTGGTGATGACCGTCCCAACTAACACCCCATTACAGCAACAGATTGATGAATTTATCGCTGAGGGGGCAAGCTGGTTGCCCACGAACCTGCTGCAGGATTTGCTGAGTCCTATCGGGCAACTCATTCACTCCGGCGCTGCCAGGAACGCTCTCAAGGAGGGGGCGCAGGCCCCAGATTTCGCCCTATCCGACGCACGCGGCACCGCGGTGAGGCTCTCGCACCTGCTCACGCAGGGGCCAGTCATCATGACCTTCTATCGTGGCCAGTGGTGTCCGTACTGCCATCTGGCGTTGCGCGCCTACCAGCAGGCCTTACCGCACATGCAGGCAAGGGGAGCCACGCTCGTGGCGATTTCCCCACAGACGCCGGACCACAGCAGAGCTTTGGCCGAGAAGCTGGAACTGACCTTTGCGCTCTTGAGCGATATGGGCAACCAGGTGGCGCGCCAGTTTGGACTCGTCTTCACCATTGATGAGGCAGTGCGCGGCGCGCACAAACAGGTGTGCGCGGACCTACCCGCGTTCAACGGAGATAACTCCTGGGAACTGCCAATGGCGGGGACCTTTCTGGTCGACCAGTCGATGTCCGTTCGCCTGGCCTTTGTCCATCCTGACTTCACGCGCCGCCTTGACCCGTCAGTCGTGATCGCGCGGCTCAAAGAACTGCAGGGCGAAAGGGAAGGGCCCACCACATAACCCTCGTGCAAGAAAGAAATCAGCATATACCAGTACAGATATTTGACAGTTCTAGTGATACTATGCTACCCTTAACATGGCACGGAGGGCAATTCCAGCCAGGCACATATTACAATGCAGGCGCACCACCAGAAGACTAGCCCCACACGGCTAGTCATTTTTCTCTATACGAATCAGGGAAAGTATCACAAACAAGCATAGGAGCATCATCATGGCAAGGATAGTCGTCGCAATGAGCGGCGGCGTGGATAGTTCGGTAGCCGCCGCTCTGCTCAAGGAGCAGGGACACGAGGTGATCGGAATCATGCTGCGCCTCTGGTCTGAGCCGGGCGTCATCGAGGACGATGGCGTGGAGCGCATATCGCAAAATAAGTGCTGCTCCCTTGAATCCGTCGATGATGCAAGGCGCGTGGCGCGTATGCTTGATATACCATTTTACCTGGTCAACGTGGAGCAAGAATTCAAGGAAAACGTGGTCGACCTCTTCTACCAGGAATACGTGGCGGGCCGCACACCCAACCCGTGCTTGACCTGCAACCGCCATATCCGCTTCACCTTGCTGCTCAATCGCGCCCTGGCGCTTGATGCCGATTACCTGGCAACGGGTCACTACGTGCGTGTAGATGACCATCCGATCACGGGCAAGCGCAGACTGCGGCGAGGCATTGATCCAGAAAAGGATCAATCGTATGTGCTGCACGTACTCAACCAGCAGCAGCTTGCTCACGCCTGCTTTCCCCTGGGCGAATACACCAAGCCGCAGGTGCGGGCAATGGCGGCGCAACGCGGCATGAGCGTAGCAAGTAAGGCTGAAAGCCAGGAAATTTGCTTCGTCGCGCAAAACGATTATCGCGGGTTTATTGACCGCTATGCCAGGAACCAGGAAGAGGAGCAAGAGCCACAACTGGTGGGCGTTGGGGCAAGAGTCACAACAGCANNATTCCCCGGCCAGGCCCCATTTTTGACGCGAACGGGAAAACGCTCGGGCGCCATCGCGGGCTGGCATATTATACGATTGGACAGCGCAAGGGGCTGGGCATTACCTCACCTGAACCGATGCACGTCCTGAAAATCGACGCGGAACAAAATGCCCTGGTTGTCGGCCCGTCTTCAGCACTGGAGAAGACGAGTTGCACCGTCGGCAAGATGCATTATGTCAGCGGCGAGATGCCAGTTGGGCCATTTATGGCGCGCGTGCGCATTCGTTATAAGGCACCAGAACAAGAAGCGGCCGTTACTCCTCTTGAGGGAGGGCGAGCGCAAGTGACATTTACACGCCCACAGCGTGCCATCACACCCGGACAGGCAGCCGTCTTCTATGGCGGCGAGGATGGTGATGAGGTGTTGTGCGGAGGCATTATTGAATGACAGATCAAGCACATATTCGAAATTTCTGCATTATCGCCCACATCGATCACGGCAAATCGACCCTGGCTGATCGTTTGCTCGAATTTACCGGAACCGTATCGAAGCGCGAATTGATGGAGCAGACGCTCGACCAGATGGACCTGGAGCGTGAGAAGGGCATCACCATCAAAGCGCAGGCCGTGCGCATGCTCTACACTGCGCTCAACGGTGAACAGTACGAACTCAACCTGATCGACACTCCCGGTCATGTCGATTTCACCTACGAAGTGTCACGCAGCCTGACCGCGTGCGAAGGCGCGCTGCTGGTTATCGATGCTACCCAGGGGATTGAGGCGCAAACGCTGGCAAACCTCTACCTGGCGGTGGAAGCAGACCTGGCGATTATTCCCGTCATCAACAAAATCGACCTGCCCAGTGCCGACCCGGAGCGGGTGAAGCAGGAAGTCGAGGATGTCATCGGGCTGCCCAAAGAAGATAGCATCCTGGCATCGGCGAAAGAGGGCATTGGCACGCGGGAAATCCTGGAAGCCATCATCAAACAGATACCTCCTCCAAAGGGCAACTTGCATGCGCCCCTGCGCGCACTGGTGTTCGACTCGCATTACGACTCCTACAAGGGCGTGATTGCCTACGTGCGCGTCGTCGATGGTGAGTTACACGAGGGCGAAAAAATCGCTATGATGGCTACCGGCAGCACCACCGAGATTCTGGAGGCGGGATACTTCCAGCCGCGCCTGATCTCTGTCGATACACTTTCGGCCGGCGAAGTGGGTTATATCGCAACCGGCTTTAAGAATGTGAAGGATTGTCGTGTGGGTGATACTGTGACGGTTCCCAGCGCGCTTGGACATGTCCAGCCGCTTCCAGGCTATAAGCCGGCCAAGCCGATGGTCTTCGCGGGTATCTATCCTGTCGAAGGCAACGAATATCCCTTGCTGCGTGACGCGCTTGATCGTCTGAAACTCAACGATGCATCGCTTTTCTACGAGCCGGAAACGTCCACCGCCCTGGGGTTTGGGTTCCGCTGCGGTTTCCTGGGCCTCTTGCATATGGAGATTGTCCAGGAGCGCATCGAACGCGAGTATAATCTGGATATCCTGGCGACCGCACCCAGCGTGGAATACCACGTGTACAAGACGAATGGCGAGATGCTGGAAGTGGATAACCCATCGGACATTCCTGGTGAGGATGAGATCGAGAAGATTGAAGAGCCCTGGATGGATATCTCCATTTTCACACCGACGCGCTACATCGGTACCATTATGGACCTGGTGACGACGCGGCGCGGCACCTTCAAAGAGATGAAGTACATCGAGGCAGAGCGGGTCCTGCTCACCTACAGCATCCCTCTGGCCGAACTGATTACCGATTTTTATGACCAGCTCAAGTCACGCACCCAGGGCTATGCCTCACTCGATTATACTATTGGCGGCTATCATGAAGCCGACCTGGTGAAGCTGGATATCCTCGTCAACGCTGTGCCGGTGGACGCGCTGTCGTTGATTTTACACCGCGACAAAGCCTATACACAGGGACGCTCTCTGGTTGAGAAGCTGCGCCGCCTCATCCCGCGCCAGCTCTTCGAGGTACCCATTCAGGCGGCTATCGGCTCGCGCATTATCGCCCGCGAAACGGTAAAGGCGGTACGCAAGGATGTGCTGGCCAAGTGTTACGGCGGTGACATCACCCGCAAACGCAAACTGCTGGAGAAGCAGAAAGAGGGCAAGAAACGCCTGAAGATGGTAGGCAACGTGGAGATTCCGCAGGAAGCGTTTATGGCGATCCTGTCGCTGGAGGATTAACGAAGAAGAACTGCGTAAGAGAACCTCACGCAGTTCTTTCAAAAGTATTCTCAGATACCGACTCCTATTGAGATGGAGGATACTGCTGTGGCGGGTACTGTTGCTGTGGATATTGCTGCTGCGGATATTGCTGCTGTGGGTAGGGCGGCTGTTGATACTCTGTCGGCTGGTACTGCTGTGGTCCCGTCGGCGGATAGGGTTGTTTCAGTTCCGTAGGCTGGTACTGCTGCTGATCGGCCTGGGGATACTGCCCAGGGTATGATGGATACGGTGTCTGATCCGCAGACTGGTAGGGAGGATACTGAGTCGACGGCCCCGGATATTGCTGTCCGTAAGGCGGATACTGTGTTGATGATGGATACTGCCAGGACTGCCCTGCTATCAAAGCAGGCATCGTTCTGTACGCCATCACACCACCAACAACTATCGCGATGGAGGCAAGCAGGTAGAGCCAGTAGCCAATACTCAAGTTAACACTCACACCAATGGAAGCTGGATCTACTCCTGTCGTACCACTGAGGGCACTATGGAGATTAATCGCTGCAATAAGCTCGATCAGAAGGCCAACCGCGCCTGCACCGATCAGCGTGAAAATGCCATATCGAATTTGCTTCTCGATTGGCATGTTGGTTAAACCAAAAGCGTTGTTTCTATAAATGAGTACCAGGGGTATTGCAATCGCTACCAGCGCTGCCAGAAACTCAAACCAGAGCCATCCTCCAATTTGTGATCCACTGACTGAAATACTGATAATGACAGCCGATACCGAAACGTAAGGCAGGAAGAAAGCGATAAAAGCAACAATACCACCAATACCTGCAATAACATAGCCGCGATACCTTTGTTCTTTCAACTTATCCATAGCAAACCTGACCTTTCCCTTTAACGTCTCAAGAGGAGGCAATTACGAGCTTTGTACAGTACTACGCCTCTCTCTGGGACGCCCACTACGATTATAGACTCCATATTAACATGGTTGTCTAGAGATTATCAAGCAAATTTATCCAAATCTGCTCATTCATTAATCCCCCTTAACCGTCAATGCGATGCATCATCCTATTGATATGGCTGCGACGGCGGCCATTGCGAACCTGGCGCGCGCTCCGTTGGTGGATACTGCGGCTGTTGTGGCTGCTGCGACCAGGGCTGTTGATAAGGCGGGTACTGCGGAGGGTATTGAGACGCGTTCTGCTGTGGTGGCACATAAGGGGGATAGGATGGTGAACCAGGCGGAGGCCCCGAGATTGCCTGCGCCTGTGCCTTGCCCGACAGCGCCATTGATGCGCCAACAATAACGGCGATCATTGAAACGAGGTAGACCCAGTATCCGGCGCCTATGAAGGTAAAAACTGATGGTGTGTTAGAACTGAACGAGGAGGTTGAGGACGAAATGAGTGAATTTAGATAGACGAGTATGCCTACATACAGGACAATCCCGATAATGGCTAATGCAATCAGCCAGCCTGCGGCTG
>VBFM01000320.1:0-4984 GCA_005882595.1 Chloroflexota bacterium | reverse complement strand
GCGTAGGTATCGCCATAGAGCACGATCTGATGCGTTTGAAAAAAGTACCAGAAAGAGGTAATGCTGGCCGCGTAGGCGATGAAAATGGTGATGGCTAGCCAGGGATCTTTGGGCGCAAGTTGTCTTGCAGGGCGCTTCGATCGCTGTCGGGAGAGAATGTATACAGAATGTTCCAGTGATTGTGTAGCCATGTTCAACACTGCTCACCTCCGCTCAAGAGAGAATGTATAGGGGATTTTCCAGTGCTTGTGTAGCCATGTTCAACACTCCTCACTTACGCTCAACGCGCGACAAAGGTATGGTCGGGAGAGCCCGTGTAGGCACAGCCGCAATCAGCAGCACGTGCTCCATCGACGTATTTTTTTCAGCCTGGACTGCAGACAGTTCGAGAGTCTCATCTCCGAGTTCGAACTCCCTTGAGAGTGGGGCGGTTGGGACAAGCTGGAATACGGGCAGCTTGAGAGTCTCAGCCTCGAATTCGAACTCCTCGGACTGGGCTAGAACAGGTGTCAGGTCTCTACTCGCACGCGCCTTCAGTTTGACAGTCTTCTCTATCAACTCGAGTTCGAACTGTTCAGCGATCAAGGAGATTTGCGAGGACAGACCCGGGACCCTGCCTAGGGGAGAGGTAATCACATGTTGGAATTGCTCGGCATGCGTTGTGCTCAGAAGATTCTCTCTGCTCTCGTACGCGGGTAGTGGCATTGTGACCTGCTCCGCGTTGGGCTCCTCCGTTACCGAGATCACCCTCATAGACGAGCCGGATGAGTTCAGGTGGAGGCCATGTTGGGTCTTCTCCCAGTAATGCGGTTTAAAGACGAGCTGCTGCAGCGCCATGAACGCCGCCACACTAGCCATCGCCCAGTAGATGGGAACAAATAATGTCCACTTCACCAGGTGGTAGTGACCACGCTTCATGCAGCCTATCAGGTGAGCGTAGGTATAGAAGAAATTCCCGAAAATGAAACACATCGTTCCCATGTAGAGAACTGGCGTTGGGAACAACGTATGATACAGATTGATTGGACGAAACAGGATATAGATCGCAGCAAGTGCCCACATGAATGGGTTCACAAAGAGCACGGCCGTTTTCCCTCCGACGAAGAGCTGTAAGGAGAAAAACTCGCGCAAACGCCCTCTGCGCAGATATACATGGGGTTGGCGCATATAGACGAGGTATGTCTGCATGTAACCCTTAATCCAGCGCGAACGCTGCCGGATCCAGTTCTTTACCTGCGAATTGGCTTCTTCATAGGTTGTCGAATCTAGCATAGCAGTTTTGAGACCATATGAGGCTATGCGCAACCCCAGGTCGCAATCTTCGGTCACATTAAAGGCGTCCCACGCTCCCAGTGCGCGCAGCAAATGGGCGCGGAAATGATTGGACGTACCGCCAAGCGGGAGCGGAACTCCCAGCTTTTGCAGCCCTGGCAAAGTCAGGTCAAACCACAATGAATACTCTGCCGTGAACCAACGCGTCAGCAGGTTTTGTTCAGAATTGTAAAAGTTCAACTTGGCCTGTACACAGGCGGTTTCTGGTCCCTGATTTGCAAATGTGAGTACTGCTTTCTTAAGTTGCAGCGGATCTGGAATATCCTCGGCATCGTAGATAACGACGTAATTCCCTGTCGCCTGCAATAAACCGTAATTACACGCACGCGGCTTCGTGCGCGGCTCACCAGGGGGTACTGTGACTATTGTGAAATGGAGAGGGAGATGTAACCTCTGGATGGCCAGTCGCGTCGAGTTATCGTCTTCCTCAGTAAGAAAGAGAATCTGTAGCTTATCAGTCGGATAGTCCAGTGCCGACATTGCCGCGACAAATTGAGGTACAACCTCCGCCTCGCGGTAAAGCGGACAAAGGATCGTGTACGTCGGCCAGTCCGCACCGCTCAGCGCCTTCACCAGGGCGTCATCAATGTGCTCTTCAGCTGACATTTTCAGCGTCCGCACGGACAGTAAGAAGCTCATAAACAGGTCGACAAGATATAGCACTGTGACAACCGCAATACTCGCCACAACCATCCCCGTGTGATAAATGAATAGCCCAAGTACCCCTGCGAGCCCGACCAGGCCTAGCACACAAAATTGCCCACGTGTTATCGTTTGCAGCGCCGAGAACTTGCGACAGAAGGGGGCAAAGATACTCACTTCTCGCCCACTTACCCTGACAGGAGTTAAAGCCTCATCAATATACTTGCTGATTTCTTCTCGATAGTTGCCGAGGACGTTGCGCCTGGCATCTGCAGTAAGCCATCGAGCATAGCTTTTCACTTGTTCACTGATAGCCGGCATTGTGGTAGCATTGCTCTGAGGAGAGAATGTATAGTGCATATTTCTTCTTATTCCTCTCTATATTCGTAGATTTGGATATATCACTATGGTCTTATTTTCTTTCGATATGCATTCTAATGACATAACCTGGCATATTATCTGAACCGATAGATACCTCATATACGACAATGAGTTAGACTTTTGGCATATAGAACCTGTCAGGGGCATTGCGCCAGCCCAACCTGTTTGAGTTGAAACGTGATAGGGATGGTGTAAAGTGGGAGCCTGTTGCAGAATAGGCTATAACATTTGATGCGTGTGGAACCTGAAACTTGACATTATGTGATAGTGTACAGGTGACAACTATAGAATATATAGTGAGGGAAATTATGTCAAAGAAAACAAAGAGTTCTAAAAAATCAAAGCGCTGGAAAAGCTTACTCACCCAGTCACCAGGGCAGACCGATGCCTGGCTCAGGTCTGCCGGCGACCTCATGCTTCAACAAGACTATGCAGGCGCGGTCGAAATATACGAGCGTCTACTGAACTATCTTCCACAGCGATCACCACAGCGAGTCGACGTACTTGCTAACCTGGGAGCTGCACAGGCTATGCAGCAAAACTTCCCACAAAGTTACGAAGCGCTTACCGAAGCACTATCCATACAGCCAAATAGTGCTGATTTATGGTACAACCGGGGCCTGGCGTGCCGGTTTACAGGCCGTACAGGTCAATCCTTGCGCGATTACGAACGTGCAGTCGAGCTGAACAAGGACGACAAAATGACCAGGGAGTTCAATGAGGAATTAAAATTCAGCCGTAAATTAGCCGAGAAGTCTTTGAAGCTGCGGGGGCGAGACTTCACATTGGACCAGCTCATTGAGCAGGAGAACTACTTCCAACGTGGCTTGAAATGCATGGAGAATGGCCAATGGGAAGAGGCTGAAGAGGCTTTCCACCGTACCATTGCAATGGGAGACTGCCTGCCGCAACCCTGGGGTAATCTGGGGGGATGCTTGATAATCCAGGGACGTTACGACGAGGCAGAAGCGGCCTTGAAACGAGCGCTCGAAATTGATCCAAGATATACAATCGCGAAAAAGAATCTGGCTGATCTACCAGAAATGCGACGGAAAGGCGGTCCCCAACTCTTCGGGATCAGAGATCCATATAAAGAGATGAATCTCAAGAAATCAATTACTTTTCTCCGGGAGGAATAAACGAGTAGAAAGACATGACACAGTGTTACTATTGAGGACTCCTAGCCCAACTTATTGCTTACTGCTGGAGGCAGTAAGCAATAAGTTGGACCGCCTCTAATTGTGACCCTTAAGGAAACGCTCCATCCTTACCAGGGCTTCTTCGAGCTTATCATAGGCGGTACAATAGGCACAGCGCACGAATCCCGCGCCGGCAGCGCCAAATGAGCTACCGGGGACAACAGCTACTTGCTCCTCGAAAAGCAGTTTTTCAGCGAACTCTTCATCGGTCATGCCTGTGTCTCCGATATAAGGGAAGGCATAGAAGGCTCCACGCGGTTCGCAGGTAGGCAGCCCAATACGGTTGAGGCCATCGACAAACATGCGGCGCCGGCGCGCATAGTCTACGTGCATGATCTGCACATCATTCTCGCCATTGCGTAACGCTTCGATGGCGGCTTCTTGAGAAGCAGTGCCTGCAGCCTCCAGGATATGGGCAGGGGCAGCAACGTAGCCGATACGCCAGCCCGTCATGGCATAGGCCTTGGAGAAACCATCCAACAGAAGAGTGCGTTCGCGCATACCAGGCATGGCCGCAATACTTATATGCTCGACCTCGTAGACAAGGCGACTGTAGACTTCGTCAATAGCCACAATTAAATCGTGCTCTATGGCAAGTCTGGCAATACCCTCTAGCTCATCTTGTGGAACTACAGCTCCGGTTGGGTTATTGGGGTTGCCAATCAAAATCATCTTCGTTCGCGGTGTAATGGCAGCAGCAATCTCGGAGGCTCGCACACCAAAATCGTACTTAGCATAGGTTGGAACCGGTACAGGGACGCCACCGGCAAAGATAATATCGGCTTCGTAGGCCACGTAGCCCGGATCCAGGGAGATAACTTCATCACCGGGGTCAATGATGGTACGCATTGACAGGTCAACACCTTCGCTGACACCGACCGTTACCAGGATTTCAGTTCTCGGATCGTAGTTCAATCCATAGCGGCGCTGCAGCAAGGCGGCAATTTCTTCGCGCAGTTCGAGTATCCCATAGTTCGATGTATAGCGGGTATGGCCTAGCTGGATAGAGCGAATGCCAGCCTCGCGGATATGCGCCGGCGTGACGAAATCCGGCTCGCCTACCCCCAGCGAAATTACATCGGGCATAGTGTTAATAATATCAAAGAATTTGCGTATTCCAGAAGGCTTCACCAGGCGCACACGCTCTGACAATACTTCTCGCTTGAGTGTATCCATAAAATCCTGTATCCCTTCTTGCTTTTTTTATTAGAGGCAGGAAACAAAATAGAGCAACGCAATGTACTTGTTGCCATTTCCTACCGAACTATGATAGCTTATAGAGTGTAAATCGAAGGTATTGCTTTCGCCTTCTATCTCTGAACTCTCACCCATTCAATGTAACATGCATCTATTTTAGCATAAAGTAGGACGTATGGTAACAGTTTTCTCCGCCTGCGTGGGGCGTGCCTTCTATCCCTGTGGCTGAAGCT
>VBFM01000319.1:0-7568 GCA_005882595.1 Chloroflexota bacterium | reverse complement strand
AATCTCGTCACGGGTATTATTTTCTGGACGGGTAATGCAGACCCCCTACAAATTGTACACATCGTGGTCGGTATTATTGCCGTTCTCGCGCTGTGGACACTTGGTATCATGCAGGGTCTCAGAGGTGGCAACTACGGCCTTGTCGCGGCAGCTATCGTCGTGGGTTTGCTGCTGGTGTTCATCGGTCTATTTCAGAAAGGCTGGCTCACTGACTCTAATCACTGGATCATTCAAGTCATTCACCTCTTGCTCGGCATTGCGGCGATAGGCCTTGGCGAGATGATTGGTGGACGCTCTCGCCGCATAACGGCAAAAGTACCATCGTAGGCGAAGTATAGTACGGGCGATCTTTGCGATCGCCCTGGTGATAACTCGAGGCTATTGCCGAATGCCAGCTTATATGGTTTAATAATGGAAACATCTCACTATATACAGGACTAATAGAGTGAGATAGAAGACCACCATAAAGGGGACTTTAGAGCGTGAGCAACGAGGAGAGGCGAGGCCGTATTGCTGTCTATCCCGGCAGCTTTGATCCACTGACGAATGGGCATCTTGATATTGCGCGAAGGGCGGCACGCCTGTTCGACACCCTGATTATCTCCGTCTACGCCTTTCCAGAAAAAAAACTATTATTCTCGGTGGAAGAGCGTATGCAACTGTGGCAGGAAGTGATTACGGCGGAACATTTGCCCAATGTGCACGTTGATATGTTTAAGGAGATGCTGACGGTTGACTACGTGCGCTCGGTCGGTGGCCAGGCCATCATCAAAGGACTGCGTTCACCTAACGACTTTGAGGCGGAGTTCCGGCAGGGATTGATGAACCGTAAGCTCGCACCAGAGATCGAGACCGTCTGCCTGCTCACCAATTTACAACAATTATTTGTCAGTTCTTCCTTGATCAAGGAAGTTGCGCGCCTGGGAGGCGATGTCCAGGACATGCTTCCCGGCCCGGTCATGAGTGCACTGCGAAAAAAGTTCGGCTTGTAATGCGTCGAAAACCATCTACTAAGAACGGAGTAAAGGCGTGGACATATTATATCTTGTGGATCGCCTGGAGAATCTGATCGCTAGTAGCCGGAGGATGCCGTTGTTCAACCAGATCATGGTCAAAGAGGCGGACATCCTGAACATTATTGACCAGATGCGTACAGCCATTCCCGAGGAAATCAAGCAGGCCAGGCGTATCAATCAGGAGAAAGAGCGCATCCTGGCCCAGGCGCAGGCCGATGCCAGCAGCTTGCTTTCACGCGCTCGCGAAGAGTCTGAACGAGTCATGAACCGCGAAGGACTGCTGCGCGCAGCAGAAGAACGTTCCAAAGATATGATGCGCCGGGCAGAAGAACAGGCTGAGCAGCTGAAAATCGAGGCCGACGCCTACGTCGCGGAAACGTTACGTGCCCTGCGCGAACACCTATCCAACATTGAAATGGAAGTTGGGCGTTCTATTCTGAGCATCGAGAAAGGGCTGTCTAGCCTCGGCTTGCCGGAGTATGAAGAAGAGGGTGATGGGGTCGGAGAGGAAGAAGAAGCCTATGAAGATGAAGACATGGATAATATGGAAGACTTCCAGGAAATACAGCCTCCCCCACGCTCTATGCCGAGACGCGCTTCGCTAGCCGTCGATACGAGGGGAGGACCGATGTACTCCCAGGATGCGCCCCCCCGTTCGTAGTAGGGCTTGACACTTATAGACTGGTCTTCTATAATGAGCAAGCGCCAGAGGACAGAATATTGCTATGGTTGCGCCACAGCCATATTATTTCTATGTGGGATTTGTTTTGTTTTAAGACGATGAGGGATTGAAAAGGAATGGAAAGCATGATTTTTAATGTGGCGCAGCTGATGAAGGCTCCTGTTGGAACCTCATTAGTGAACGATTTTCACGAAGACGATATTCAGCTTGATGACGATATTCACGTGGTCGGCCCACTCGATGGACATGTGCGCATGCGCCGGACAAACCAGGGATTACTGGTTGATGGATGGGTAGATCTCACGTTGGAGCTACAGTGCAATCGCTGCTTGAAGGAATTCGAGCAACCGATGCACGTGACATTTGAAGAACAGTTTTATCCAACCGTCGATGTGGTGACTGGTTTGCCGCTGGCTGCTTTCGATCAGGAAGAGATCTTCCCAATCGATGCTCATCACGAGGTCGATCTTACCGAAGCGATACGCCAAAATGTGCTAACCGCGCTGCCAATGGTCACGCTTTGCCGGGAAGATTGCCTGGGGCTATGCCCGCAGTGTGGACATGATCTCAATCTTGGCCCTTGCGACTGCAAACCAGAAATCGATGCACGCCTGAGCGTACTCGAAAAACTACTGCAAAACGGTTCACAATCATAAAGGACTTCATGTCCATAGAGGAGGAGTAATTATTATGGGAGCGCTACCAAAACAACGAACTTCCCACGCTCGCCAGGGTGAAAGGCGGTCGCATCATCATCTTACGTTACCACAGTTAGTCGCATGTCCACAGTGCCGCAAGCCTCGTCTCGCGCACCATGCCTGCCCCAACTGTGGCACCTACCGCGGACGCCAGGTCTTCTTGCCGAGAGAAAAGAAGAAATAATGAAGAGGGAGGCGGGTATTACAAACCTGCCTCCTTTTCAACAGAGTGAAAAGCATGACGGCACAAGTCGCCTTTCTCTTTCCTGGTCAAGGCAGCCAGGCGGTCGGTATGGGGGCTGATGTTTTTGCGGTATCGAAAGCAGCGCAACAGGTATTTGAAGCGGTAGATGATGCCCTGGGCTTCTCCCTGAGCGACCTCTGTTTTCACGGTCCCGAAGATACACTGCGTGAGACTGTCAACGCCCAGCCTGCCATTGTCACTGTAAGCCTTGCGCTGCTAGCAGCGCTGCAAGAAGCCCTCTCTCGAGAAAACGCCTCTTCAGAGTACCCGTCTTCCTGGTCTACCCCCCTCGTTCCCAGTTTTACCGCGGGCCATAGTGTTGGCGAATACGCGGCGCTGGTCGCATCGAATGCGCTGGATTTAGGGGACGCCGTTAAGCTGGTGCGCGAACGTGGGCGCCTGATGCATCACGAGGGAACCGTCTGTCCGGGCGGCATGGCTGCCATTATCGGTATGGATGAGGAGCCATTGCAGGAAGTGTGCCGCGAGACAACCGCGCAACTCACCGCCAATCGTGCTGCCGCTGCACATCCGGGCCAGGGGCATGTCACCATAGCCAACTTCAACGCGCCGGGACAGATTGTTATCTCTGGCGAACAGGCAGCATTGACAGCAGCGATGGAACTGGCCAGAGCGCGAGGCGCTAAGCGGGTGATCCCGCTGGCGGTCAGTGGCGCCTTCCATTCGCCGGTTATGCAGCCTGCAGCCGTAGGCCTGGCGCAGGCTATCTCAAATGCTAAAGTCCACGATGCAAACATTCCGGTGATAGGAAATATTTCTGGCGCGCCGCTGACGAGCGCAGAAGAGATACGTGAGGAACTGGCGCAGCAAATTGCCGCCTCGGTGCAGTGGATTCGTACTATCGAATACCTTGCAAACGCGGGCGTGACCGTCTTCATCGAGATTGGCCCTGGACAGGCATTGACTGGCATGGTAAAACGTATCGCAAAGGGTGTAACTACCTTGAACATCAGCAGCCTGGCCGAAATCGAAAAATCCGTGAGTACTATGCGTGAAATGAAACTCGTGCATGAGGTATAATCGTAGGGAAGCCCCTTACGATTCGGGAATACCCGCCGATGTGCTGGTGTTTACTTGACAAGTACTTTGAAAAGTGCCTATCTTGCTGTATAACAGCAATTACAGTCGGATGGAAAAGGAACTCATGGTCACTGAATCGTTAGGAGTAGTACGGGTAGCTCGCCAGGTATTGCTGACTATCATTGTCAATGTAACGTCAGGTATACCAGGCGTCATACGTATGGCTCGGGGAAATGACCAGTGGTCGCGCTTTCTTGGGCGTGAAATAAGCGCTGACCATCAAAGACAATACCGTCTCTGTAGATCTGTATATTGTTGTAGCATCAGGCGTACAAATTGTCGAGGTTGGATCGGCCATTCAGGAAGAAGTGGCTTCAGCCATTGAAGAAATGGTCGGGATGCGCGTTCACGAAGTGAATGTCTACATCCAGGATGTCGCTTAATCGTTCGCCTTAATATCCATTACTGCAACGAGACGATTACCTCTCCCCCGGAGAGGGTGGTCTCAAATCAGTAATGATGGAAGGTAGTATTGAGGATAGCATGCCAATTGGGATACGACGACAGGCGCGCATGATCGCCTTGCAAACACTCTATGAATACGATACGGCTCAACACCCGCCCGAGGAAGTCCTTCAGCGGCATGTCGAAGATCGCCATCTCCAGCCGAAAGTGTTCGAGTATGCGCACGAACTGGTCATGGGTGTCTGCGACCATCTTGCCGAAATCGATGCCCATATTCAAAGTGCGGCTCGCGAATGGCCATTGAACCAGATGGCACGCATTGATAAAAATATTCTCAGGCTTGCAATTTACGAAATTCTGTTTAATAATACGGTACCAGCGAAGGCTGCCATCAACGAAGCTGTGGAGCTTGCCAAGCAATTTGGCAGCAACACATCTAGCCGCTTCATCAATGGCGTCCTCGGTACAATATTTAATCGGGCGCAGCAAGCGCCTATCCCTATAGCTGAAAGCGAGGTGAAGTAGTGCCTACAGTTTCTGAACGACTCAAAAAGATTATAGTTGACCAGCTTGGCGTTGATGAAAGCGAGGTCGTTCCCAGCGCATCGTTCGTTGAGGACCTCAACGCCGATTCGCTCGATCTGGTTGAGCTTATCATGTCCCTGGAAGAGGAATTTAAGCTACAGATTTCAGATGAGGATGCCGAAAAGATCACTACAGTGCAGGAGGCCGAAGATTATATAGAAGAGCACCTGCGCTAATCAACGGCTCTCGATACGAGCAAGAAGGGTTTTTGTGGAAAGCATCTCTGCTGCCCAGGCAGTAGAAGTACTCATTCAAGAATACGGCAAACTCGTTTTTCATACGATTTATGGCCTGACAGGCGATTGGGAAGAAAGCCAGGACTTGACACAGGACACCTTCCACCAGGCTTTGAAATCGATTGATGCTGCTCGCGCAAAAAGTGGCACGCAATTTCATGCCAAAGCCTGGCTCCTGCAAATCGCGCTAAATACCGTGCGTATGCAGCGTAGGCGCGGAAATCTGTTCCGCTTTATTCCTTTTTCGCGTATGGAAAAGGAGCAAACATACGGGGAGCGCGCAGGCTATCGCGCTCCCACCGATATCGTGGATGAGCAGGCAGCAAGTGTTCAACCAACCGGATATGGAGCGGGCGAGCAGATCGACCTGGAAAGCTCAGTTGCGGAACGCGATGCTATACAGCGCACTATGCGGCGGCTCAGTCCGCCGCTGCGCGAATGCCTGCTCCTCTCAGTAGTTGGGCAATTTTCAACGGCTGAAATCGCTGTCATGCTCGATATCGAAGAGGCAGCTGTTCGCCAACGCCTGGCACGTGCACGCAAACAGTTTTCACAAATGTACGCGCAGATCGGCGGCGAAGAGATTATTGATCAATCCTCTCTCATTTCTGATACCAACATGTCACAAAAACATCCCCCCATGCATCATAGTTCTATAGAACGAGTTGAGAGTCGAACATCAACTCCACTCTCTGGACTCGCTTAACAGATGCGGTACGTTGGCAAGCTGGCTATCAAAAGGTTCGCCACATCGCATCTCTACTCGGAGGAACTATGCATAACGACTCAATCGACACTTTGCTGCTCCGTCACTACGGTAGAAGTGCTCCCGCGCCAGTTGACCTGGAAGCGCATCTCCTGGCCTCTGTACGCCATGAAGCAGCGGAAATGGGCGAACATCAACAGATTGCCACCAATTTGCGTGAACGTCCTGTCAGCCGCCGCCGAGCTGTACGCCTGGTCGCGCTGAGTACTGCCGGTTTAGGCGCCTTAAGCCTGGGATTAGAGGGCTTACGCCTCGTTGAGGCCGCACTCATCGGTCAAGATACAACTAAACCCGCGTACACATAAGCAGCACAGATTGCCAGGGCGACCGGGAGGATCGCCCGTACCGTACAGGGGCAGTCGCAAGGCATAGCATCTACTTGCAAGTTTTTATCGTAGTATCTCTTGAAAGCCATCCTGCCAACGCACTGCGTACTAGTGCTGCGCACTCAAGCAGGATGCAAGGTAGTATGGAATAATTAACAAGAAGTGTACAAATTGTACAGGTCTCGATAGAAAGAAAGGACACTCACCATGATCCCCGGATTTCACGGATTCGATTTGATCGTCATTCTTATCATCGCTCTGCTTATCTTTGGCCCCAAAAAGCTGCCGGAGATGGGTTCTGCCATCGGTAAAAGTATAAAAGAGTTTCGCAAAGGCATGAACGAGTTGACCGCGCATAAGGAAGAGGAAGAGAAGCTGCCGGTTAGTTCCAAAGATATGAGTAAGCTCAGCCAGGGCAGCGTTCCCTTGCAGGACGAGGTACCCGCCAAACCCGCCTACAGCGAAGTAACTCGCACTGAAACAACTCACACAGAATTACACAGTAATGATTAACGGCGGTTGCCGCAAGCGGGAGGACATGCATGCATGGTTCCCTTGTTAGCATTATACCCGCTCTACAGGAGTAGATATGGCAACCATAGATCAGCAGGACCCTATGGCAACAGTTGATGAATACAGCACAGATGAAGAGGAAGAACTGGATGAATCCGCCATGTCACTGGTGGATCACCTGGAAGAGTTGCGCTGGCGTATCTTCAAGTCAATCATTGCCGTCGTAGTCGGGGCGATCGCCGCTTTCTTCTTCCGCGTCCAGATCATGACCTTTCTCACCTGGCCGCTGCCAAAAACGGCGGACCAGATTGGTAAAGGCAAGCTGATAGTTACAGGGCTGGCAGAAGGGTTTACTGTCTTCCTCAAACTTTCACTTGCCGCGGGCATCCTGATTGCAATACCGGTGATTCTCTACCAGATCTGGGCCTTTGTCGCGCCTGGACTGTATGATAAAGAGAAAAAAACAGCCGTTCCATTCATTTTCGTAGGCATAGTGCTCTTCCTGGTAGGTATCTCGCTTGGCTACATCGTGCTGCAATATCCGGTGCAGTGGCTCGTCAACTTCGCATCCGATAGCTTTACAGAGTTGGTCTCGGCTGACAGCTACTTCACCTTTGTAGCGTTCTTCTTGCTTGCCTTTGGCATCGTCTTTGAGATTCCGCTCGTGCTGACCTTCCTGGCCCAACTAGGCCTGGTAACTTCTCAGACGCTGCGCAGGAAACGACCAACCGCGCACATCGGCATGTGGATTGCAGCAACATTCCTAACCCCAGGCGCGGACTTCTACAGCCCAATTATCCTGGGCGTAGCGATGTCTTTCCTGTATGAACTGACTATTGTGTTCATTCGGATCACGAAACACTAACGAGCTTCGCCAGGTGTAATGAAGCATAAATCAGAGGGTGGGTACTACCTTCGTTAGTTCGAAGTAGTACCCACCCTCTGATTTAGTAGAGCTAGAGCGCCTGTCAAGCAACCAACCCTTTGATCAGGCTG
>VBFM01000318.1:6751-6963 GCA_005882595.1 Chloroflexota bacterium | reverse complement strand
ATTCGCGCTCTTCCCTGAACCTATTTTGCTGTGGGATAGCCTGGTACGCACGTGGAATCGATATGTGCCGGAAATCCTGTGCGTCGATAAACTGGCTCTGCGTGATTTTGTTACGCGGCAGGTGGCGGTGAGTGACTACGATTTGCATACGGCCAGGAGCAGTTTTTCGACGCATGTCCAGAAGGGTTTCATGGGGAGTTGTACGTATCAAC
>VBFM01000318.1:2578-6560 GCA_005882595.1 Chloroflexota bacterium | reverse complement strand
CGCCGGTATGCCTGTGGGCTGACGCCGACGAGTTGCTTGAATTGGTCGCGGAAGGTGGTTTACGAGCCAAATCCGACCTGCATGGCGATCCACTCGATCGAGTGACCACTCGTTTCCAATAAGCATTGCGCCTTGCGCAACCGAGAGCGCTTCAGCCATTGCAATGGAGTGGTGCCGGTCTGCTCGCGGAAGCGCCGACTGAGGCTGCGAGTACTCATCATTGCCTGGGCTGCGCTGTCTTCAAGGCTGAGTTCGCGGTGCGCGTTCTCTTCCATCCACCGCAATAAAGGTTCAAGCGTCACCCCATCAGGGGTGGGAGGCTCGTGCATATGGATGTCCTGGTCCGCCCACAGATCCTCGAAGATCCGAAACCCTGTCGTGGTGCGGTTATTGGGAGTTCGCGCACGTCCGCGCTTTTGAGTTTCCTGCTTTTTCATCTTCGTTCTGGGAACAGAGTCGCAGAGAGCAGTTCACAGGGAGAATTGAGAGAGGACCTCTCTGCTCTCATCCGGCTATGCACCGCGTGATCGGCGCGAACATGGTTTGCTGCTTTCGTCTCATGGAAAGGTCACGCTGCGCCCTGTACCTGGACAAGCGTCGCGAGTTTGCTATCCCATCGCCATGCCGCCTCTTGCCCCTGTAAATGCACTCCTCCCAGCCAGCGATCAATCCCACTCTTGCTCTTGATCCAATCAGTCTGCCCAACCAGCGCGTTCTGTCCCTCCTCTGTCAGAGCAAGCACCTGTTCTCGAAACGCGGGATCGTGGGAATCGGCGGTAGGCAAGGAAAACGTGCCGCCATCGGTGCGTTTGAGGAAAGGCTTTCTCCCGGTGCAGAGGCCAGAGAGGTAGAACCAGAACGGGGTATCTCCCAGGAACGGGCTTTCCTCTTGCTCCTGCGTGGCGCGGAAGATCTCTAACGGAGTGTGAACACCGGAAGCCACGACTTCTAGGATCTGGCGTTCCGTGCGAGACAAGCCCCCCTGCAGCGCGGGAAATTGCTCAAGATGTCGCAGGAGAGCCGCCTTGAGAAAGGGCAGCGCGGAGGTGTCTTTTTGCAGAAAAGCCTCGAGCGCTTTGGGATCAGGCGAACAAAACGCTTTCCAGGCTTCGCTCCCCAGGGTGAAGGTTCCCTCGGTCAAAGGACGGCGCGTTTCGTACAAGGAGCGTAACTGGCTGGCATTCAATTGCCCGAGACCAAGAAAGTGAGCGATGCCAGGAAACGCATTGATGCAAATCAGACTGATGGTGGACGTTGTGCGATCCTGGCGCGAGAACCAGTCCAGCAGCTGGATCAGCTGTAACTGGTCGTACAGATCGTGCTCAAACCAGAGAATCACTTCCTGGTGTGCAGCAAATTGGGCCAGCGTTGTATCCCTGGACAGGAAGTCAGCCAACACCTCTTCATAGGGACCCAACGCACAGTCGGCCAGAAATTGCGCACGAAGCTGGCTCATCTGCCCAAGCGAAAGACCTGCCGGCGTGGGACCTTCATGGAGGATATCTTTCCAGGTGACAATAGTCCCTGGCAGACCTGTGTGCCGGAGCGTTCCCCCGACACTGTCGCCGTTGGCAATATGCAGCATAGGTCCTCCTTGTCTGTGAAGCACGAGCCGCCTCGGCGCGTGAAAGAGCACTTTGTGCCTTCTCAGTCTTGGTATGAGCATCGAAATATGTTCTGCGATGGCATTGGTGACCAGATCGCCAAGCGTGGGTATCCACAATTGGAGCACCCCTCTGGTCCCGCTCTGTTGATAAGCGACGCGGCAGCAATCAAGAAACACCTGAGTCATCTGCGCACCATACTGGTGCCGAAAAGCCGCTGGGTAGGCTCTGAGAAGCTGTTGGTACAGATGCTCCGAGACAGAGATGATGCGTTTTGAAGAGTCAGCCATTAGCAGCCTCCCCCGCTGGTTGTTGTTGGTTCTGGGCGAGGCCCACGTTGTTTAGCTCTGGCAACCTGAAGGACCTGCTCCAGGCGTTCTGTCTCGGCTGTGAGGACGCGGTGACCAAAGTCGGTGAGCCGGTAGTAACGCCGTCGTTGGTCATCGAGTGCCGGATCAGGGCGTTCATCCCACTCGATAATCAATCCCTGCGCCAGCATCTGCTTGATCGAACGGTAGAGTGTTCCTGGCCCAAGGCGTAATTTCCCCTGGGCGTAGCCGTTCACTTCCTGCATAATGCCGTAGCCATGATGATCACCATCGACGAGTGACAGCAAGATATGGAACACCGCAGGCGTCAAAGGTAAAAGGGGGTCTGGGTCCCGCTGTCTGGTTTGCATCGCACGTTCCTGCTTTCAAGAACTATCCATGTTGGATATATCCAACATGGATAGTATAGCTGCGAATCCCTGCTTTGTCAAGCACCGGAAGGCAATGTCCTTCATGCTTGCGCCCAGGATGCTGGAGACGCTGGACCGAAGTTGGTCGCGAGAGTTGGCAAGCTGTTCCGAATTGCGCATCCATTTTTGTCGCAACGGGTTCTTTCAATAGGTCTAACCCATCATGTAAATCCATGTCCTGAATAGTTATTCGGATAGACTCTTAGAGCACCACAGTGACCTTACGCAGATTCCCTCCCCTCAAGAAACTCACCGTCATTGTTTCTCCTACCTTATGACGGCGCACAATCCGTTGTAAATCTGCTGGCTCTGTCACCGGCTCGCCCTCAGCCGCAATCACGACATCCAATTGCTTGAGTGCAGCACGATCTGCTGGCCCATCAGGGCGAATCTCAAGCAGTTGCATGCCAAATTGCTGCGTGAGATGCAGCTGTTGTCGCAGCGCCGGGTCGATTGGCACGCGCATGCCACCAACACCCAATGCGACCTCTGCCGGTGTCGCCTCTCGTTTCTGATAAATGCGCGCAAGCGCTGACTTGATCGTATCCAACGGGATCGAGAACCCAAGTCCTTGTGCCATCGGCATCATGGCCGTCGTGATGCCAACAACGCGCCCTGTGCTATCGACAAGAGGGCCACCAGAGTTACCAGGATTTATGGACGTATCTGTCTGGATGAGGTCCGTCATTTTCCGCGTACCCGGCGCTTGCAGCGTACGACCGAGCGCACTGACGACTCCAGTTGTGACAGTCCAGTTCAAGCCATACGGATTCCCGACATCGATGACCAGCTGCCCGACCCGCAGCGATCCCCGTCCCAATTCTGCGACGGGCAAGTGATTGGCACCAATACGCAGGAGAGCAATATCGACGTCTGGTTCACTCCCTACAAGACTGGCGTCAAACGTACGCCCATCCGCCAGCGTCACCTTCACCCGCCGCGCATTGGCAACGACATGGGCATTGGTCAGTATCTGACCATCTGAGGCAAAGATGAAACCAGAGCCGATGCCACCACCGTATTCCCGAGGGGGAGTGGATGGACCATACCTTCGCCCCTCGTGCTCGAGGTCGATACGTACGACCGCGGGCCCAACACGTTCCGCTGCCGCCATTACCGAACGCGAATAGGCATCGAGCGCCTCCGCATCCTTTCCATTTCTATCTATATCTAGCATATTGCTTTCACTTCTTCCTCAAAGGGAACGAGTGACCCACCTCATCGGGTGCATTCTTTTCACCCCCCTGAGAGAATGGCCACCTGGTTGTTCCCTCGTGCAATTTCTCTTTTGGATAACGATATCTCGTTATTGATGCATATAACACTACGATATATCGTTATTATTCCCGCTGGCCTGAACGGGCGTTGGTGGGTAAATGCGTTCTCTTATCGATGAAGGGAGGGAAGAAAGAGGAATCAGAGCCAACCCTGTTTCACAGCAACCATCACCGCTTCAGTGCGATTTTTGACGCCCAGGCGGTGCAAAATTTCCTGCACGTAACCCTTGACGGTATTTTCACTCAAATAGAGTTGGGTAGCGATCTCGCGGCTCGAAAGTCCCTGGGCGACCAGGCGCAGGATCACGATTTGCTGCGAACTCAGCGGCTCAGGGGTTGGTTCATTGCTTACGTGGGAAGCG
>VBFM01000318.1:0-2515 GCA_005882595.1 Chloroflexota bacterium | reverse complement strand
CGAATAGAGCGTTTGAGGTCAAAACGTTCGATATCTTTGACGATAAAACCGCGCGCACCCGCCTGGATGCACTGCGCTACCAGCGATTCGTCGGTGAAGGTGGTCAAAATAATGACGGCTGCTTCGGGGTAACGTTCGGTAACGGTACGGCAGACATCGATGCCGCTTGTTCCCGGCAGGCGGATGTCGAGCAAAATCACGTCCGGGCGCAGGCGCTCGATTAGTTCAAATGCCTGCTCAGCATTCGCGGCATCTCCCACAATGGTAAAGTCAGGCTCCGTCGTCAGCATCGCCTTCAATCCCTCGCGCACCATCTCGTGGTCATCGATGATCAGCAGGCGAATCATAAGGGAATCACCGCCTTCACGACCAGGCCGCCCTCCTCACCATTGGTAAGCAGGAACTGACCGCCAAGCTCTTCGATGTAATGATGCATGCCCTTAAGTCCAAGATGCACGGCATTATTGCGATAACTTTGCAACACCTGCGGGGACAGACCAATGCCATTGTCCTGCACCACCAGTACAGCCTGATCGCTTTTCACCTGTATCGTCACGATGACGATCGTGGCCTGGGCATGGCGACGCGCGTTAGAAAGCGCCTCCTGGGCAATGGTGAAAAGCGTCTTCTCGATATGTGATGGCAGGGGAACAGCCCATTCAGCCACGACGAGGTCAACTTCAATCGTTGAAGACTCCCGCAGATTTTGTATCAACGTGTACAACATGCTCACCAGGCCGCCTTCGAGCAGTTCATTGGAAGAGAGCGCAAAGATGGCATCACGCACCTGCGCCGTGCCCAGCGATGCCAGCTGCTTGATGGTGCGCAGTGGACGAGTCAACGATGAATGGGACGGCATTTGCTCCATGATCCAATCGGCTTTCAGACCAATGGTGAAGAGCGTTTGTTGTACGCGATCATGTAGTTCCTGAGCGATGCGGCTGCGCTCATCCACGAGCATTTGCCGTTTCTGAGCCTCGGTCAGCTCGTGGTGCAAGGTCTGTAAATCGGTGGCAATTTTGCTCAACTCCTGGTTACGCCGTTCCAGTTCAGCCGTGCGCTCGCGCACTTCCCGTTCGAGATTTGCCGCGTGCTCCTCCATCGCGCTGCGTTCGCGCGCGATCAATTGCGCGTTGTGAATGGCCACCGCCGCCTGCGCGCCCAACGCCTCGATCAACTCGACGTGCCGGGTATTGAAACGCGAGGGGTGGGTATCACCTATCAGGAACGCGCCCAGTAGTGAGCCTTCGCGCGTACGCAGCTGCACGCCAAGAAAGCTGCGCACGGGAATATGCCCGCGCGGCACACCTACATAGCGTGGGTCCAAAAGCACGTCGTCCACCACAATCGATGCGCCAACCCAAAATACCGGCTCCAGTACGCCGATGCCCTCTACCGGGCCAAGGTGACGGAAGTGCCTTTCAATGGCCGGTGTCGCGCCAGAGATAGCCGCCAGGTTGAAGATGACTTTATTGTCGGGTTCATTGCCATTTTTGCCCGCAACCTCTGGAATGAGGAAAAACGCAGCATACTCGGCGGCTGTTACCTTGCGGGCTGCATCGGTAATCATCTGCAACAAACGCTGCAAATCAAATTCGGAGGTGAGCGCGGCAGCGATGCGGTTGAGCTGTTCCACCGCTTCCGCCCGCTCCTGTAGATCGGCGATCAGTTGCGCCCGGCTCTGGTCGATAGTCTGCGACATAGTACACTTCCCGAATATGCTGAAAGAGGAAGGCAGTAAGTTGAAATTAGTATATCATAGAAATTTGCGGCGTAGGTACTGCGCATTGTAAAGTAAGATGCAGATCCATACAAAGGAGAGATATTATGCCCAAGAGCAAGAAATTGCCAGAGCTTATCCACCTGTGTTAGAATAGTTGTGTAAGGTGGCGGTGCGAAGGAGGCAGTTTTGAGTTAAGGTGAGCACGACGGGAGTCAACGCAGTGTCTACCGAACAAGAAGGAATGGAGCTTTCCACATTCGAGCCCGGTGGACGCGCCGGCAAGTGGGTGGATACGAGCGTCGACATTACCGATCACCAACGGCTGGAAGACGAGCTGCGCGCCAGCGAGGAGCGCTTTCGTCTCACTTTCGAGCAGGCTGCCGTTGGCATTGCGCATGTGGGGATCGACGGACGCTGGCTGCTTGTCAACCCCAGACTGTGCGACATCGTGGGCTACACACAGGAGGAGCTACTTGCTCAGACGCTCCACGGGGTGATGCTGCCTGAGGATCTCTCCCTCGCCTTTAGCGACGCGCAGCGCCTGATTACCGGTGAGCAGCAGACCTACGCCAAGGAGCTGCGTTTCCGGCGAAAAGATGGCTCGCCCGTCTGGGTCAACCTGAGCGTGACGTTGGTGCGCAACCAGGAGGGATGGCCCCTCTACTTCCTCGCATTCACTGAAGATATCACCGCACGTAGGCAAGCAGAGCTGCAACGGCAGTTGAACCAGCTCAAAGATCAATTCATCCTGCATATGAACCACGAACTGCGTACTCCGCTGACCTCTCTGTT
>VBFM01000317.1:0-3499 GCA_005882595.1 Chloroflexota bacterium | reverse complement strand
GTTGCTGGTCATGGAGAGCTTCCTTTCGTGAAGAGAAGAGTGGATGGGTAGGGGGCGCAGTCTCTACCAAAAGTATAGCTGGTGGGGCAAATGCTGGCTGCTGAGCTGCCTGGGTGAGACTGACAACGGCAGGGTCTGTGAAAGATAGCCGGGGCGACCGCCAGGGCTTACACAGCTAGGGTTTTTCCCCTGTGTAGGGACAAGGGGCTGTGGTGAAGAGGGGAAGGGGCCTTGTGCTTGTCCTCGTCCTTCTCCTCTCGACCGACCTGACTGCGGAGCAGTAGAGGCGCAGCCTCGTTGGTCGGGCGGGTAGGTGCCAAGGCGACCACATTGAGGACAAGCACAAGGCCCCCGCATCCGCCCTACACCACCCCTTGTCCCTACATAAGCCCAACCCTTGCCCCTTAATCCCGTCAGTTAAAACGTTGGCAGGCTGGGGTAGTAGTTCGGATTCTGTGTGAAGTCGAAGGCTTCGTAGAAATCACCGAGATCTTTGATGCCATCACGCGGCGGGGCGGGAGGTCCCATCGAAGCGCCGTTGGCGGCATCGTTGTTGGTGCCAGGCGTCGAAGTATCAAACTGGTGGTTGATGCTTGCCAGCGTGGGCAGGTTGAAACGACGTTCGATGAACTTCAGGATGGAGCTATGTTCGTATACCGCGCTGGAGACGTAGCCGCGCCTAGCATAGGGTGAGACCACCAGCGTTGGCACGCGGAAGCCCAGACCATACGCATCGACCAGGGGAGGATCGACGTGATCGAAGAAACCACCTCCCTCGTCGTAGGTCAGGAAGAGCGCGGAGCTTGTCCACGAGCTGGAAGCCATCAGCTTGGCAATGACATCCGCCATCTTCTGCTGGCCCCACTGGATATCCACCGGAGGATGTTCGCTGATCATTTCTTCCGTGATCAAGAAAGAGACCTGGGGCAGCGTTCCCGCGTTCAGGTCGGAGTGGTAATCATCCTCTTTGAATTGCAGGCGCGAGTCGTTTTGCCATTTGCTGAAAAAGTCTAATCCGTTAAAATGTTCCAGGGAGGTGGTGCTGCCGAGACCGAGACCCAGGTTGTAACACTTCCAGCTGATCTTATACTGATCCAGCAGGTCTACGATGGTTGGCCAATTAGCAGCGCCCGAAGATATGCTATCTGCTGTATAGCCGCCGCAGGTGGCGGAGACGAGCGCGAGTCGATTCGGAACGGTTGGGCCAAGTATGGAACAGAAATAATTGCCACAGAGCGTGAAGGCGTCCGCTGCAGCGTAATAATATTGCAGATCAGAGCCATCATAGTAGCCCAGGGCATCCGAGCCGTCGGCCGTGTAAAATCCGTCCATTGCGCCGGTATCCCATTCGCTATGGATAGATTGCCAGGTATGCGAGATGTCGGTAATCCCGGAAAAGGGGTAATTAATATGCTGCGGGGTGACGGTACCGCCGTTGCCATCCGGCTGGGAATAGTTCGCCGGGATGCCAAATGACCCGGCATGGGGATAGTAGCCAAAATAGTTGTCGAAGGAGCGGTTCTCCTGGCAGGCGATCAGGATATGGTTAATGGGGTTTGCATTGCCCGAAAGGTCATCTGCAGCCACTTTCCCGGCGGCCAGTACACCTGCATCAATCGCGAGTCCAGCGCCCGCCAGGATGCCCAGGTTGCGCAACGCCTTGCGGCGCGACTGACGAATTGTGAACCATTCTCGTGGATCCATGTCTATCCTTTCTCTTTACCAAAAAACGAGCTACGAAAAAACGATCAAAGGGTGCTGCATAATAAAACGCTTCCTTGCTGAGGATTTCCATATACCCCTAGCAAGCTCGTGCCAAACATGGTAGAATAGCCTTGCTATCCGATACTCTATGTGCGAAATGAGTGAACTGTTTATGCGTTACGCTATTTTTACTGATATACATGCAAATCTGGAAGCGTTAGAGGCTGTACTGGCGAAAATCGACGAGATCGCTGAAAAGGAGCCGATTGATCAGATCTGGTTCCTGGGCGACCTGGTTGGTTATGGGCCAAATCCGAACGAATGCATCCTCAAACTGCGCGAACGAACCGATGTCATTATTGCGGGCAACCATGATTGGGCCGCTGTAGGCAGAATCGACCTGGAAGATTTCAGCGCGGCGGCGCGCGTCTCCGCAGAGTGGACGGCTGAGCAATTGACCGAGGAACACCGCGCCTTCCTCGCCAATCTACCAGAACGCCTGGAAATAGGTGAGTGTACACTGGTGCACGGAAGTCCATTTGGCCCCCTATGGGAGTATTTGACCTCGGAAGTGCTGGCAGAACGCAGCTTTCAATACTTTAGCAGCCGTTACTGCCTGGTCGGGCATACCCATGTGCCTGTCATCTTCATTCAACCCGACACCATCGCTAATACGCCCACCCTCCCTCTATCCAGTACCGAGGAGCACGTGATGTTTTCCCAGGCCAACGGCAGCGAGCACCACTTGAACGGTGAGCATGCGAGTGAAGAGGGTGCAGACGATGAAACAGCGGAAATGGTGACTACTTACCCACCCGCGCAGCAATCAACACTTTCGGTTCAGTCCAGAGCCGAAAACGCTCCGAG
Source organism: Chloroflexota bacterium (assembly GCA_005882595.1). Classification (GTDB taxonomy): domain Bacteria; phylum Chloroflexota; class Ktedonobacteria; order Ktedonobacterales; family Ktedonobacteraceae; genus VBFM01. Next base: position 928 of record VBFM01000317.1, on the reverse strand, counting down.
CGCCTATAAAGACCCGAACAGCGGCGTAGCCGTATCGGAAGCGGAAGCCAACGCCATCATTGAGCAGAAGCTAGAAGCAGACTCCATGCACCCAGCCGGAAATCAGCCGGAAGGCCAACACATCGAGGAGGTTCCTATCGATCAGGTGGCAGAGGTTGTCGAGCCTGATTCAATAGAAGTTGCAGAAAATACGCCACCTGTTCAGCAACAGGCAGCTATGTTGGTTTCCGACGTGCCAGAGACAGGTGCACCTTTTGCACGTATCGATGATGTAGCCACGGAGGAAGACGACGAGGGTAGGGTGATCGCGATTCCATTCGTTGACGACGAGAGCGCGCCGAATGCTCCCACATCCGAAAAGACGTCTGAAGAAGATGAAAGCCCGGCAATGGTTTCCTCGACCGAACATGAACCTGCTGCTGTTGCAGAAGATGCGCAGATATCTTCAATAAAAACGCAAGAAACAAGCATTCCAGTAGTAGAAGCGGCTCCTCCAGCACAAGAGGAGAACGTCGCTTCCACTGATGCGCCTGCCCGGGAGACGGACACGGCATCTGAGATACCACCAACCGAAACCGGGACGGAAGAAGATGACGATACCGCGGAAGCATTTCCTCTTGCCGAGTCAGACGCTATAACGGGACTCACGAAGCAGATGAACACAGAGGAACCTCTGATATTCTTTGATCATGGAGATGCTACAGGTGAGATCACGCCTGAATACGGAATCGCGGAAGCGGAAGAGCGACTGAATAGTGAAATTGAAGAACTCCTGACGTTGTTAGGCCTGAGCGAGAGCATGGTCCAGGTGACCAATGAGATGCTTGCTCCACCGGAAGGTCGCTGGGAAGCGCCGCCTGACTACCGGGCCATCATCAACCCCGGCGGCGTCGGTCAACCGCGCGATGGGGACCCGCACGCAGCCTTC
>VBFM01000316.1:2619-5923 GCA_005882595.1 Chloroflexota bacterium | reverse complement strand
CCTTTGCGATACACCAGGTTCCCATTATTATCAATGGACAGCCAGAGCAACACCCTCGTTCCGTCTGCCATGTGTAAGGGATAGCGCCAATGATCTAAGGAGCCGGGGCCGGTGACGCCGAAGAGCCACGCGCCACCGTCATCGATGATGGTGTTTGGAAGCAACTGGCTGCACGAGAGAGAGTTATCATCGTGTGTGCCGTCCAGTTGTAGATCGCAGACGCGCATGCTAGCGCCATTGAGCGAGGCGGTAGGATCGGCATATGGGTAGTTGTCGAATCCTTGAATTGGTTTGCGCGGGAACATAGCCTGCGCCCATATCCAGGAGCCGGTGTGCACAGGTAAGGTTGTTTGCACTATTAGTTGTACCTGTACCTGGGGAGCAATGCGCACTGTGAGATTGCACCCGTTTGAGCAGTCAATACCTAACTGCTGCTGAGCAACGTTGATTAAGGGCGTGGGCAAGGGCTGCAACGGTGAGGTTGGATCGACTTTGAGGACGACTCCACCTAATGCAACCAGGGGATAGTGTGGCGCAAGGGCAAGCACTATACCTGGCTGGAGAGCGTGACAATTCTGACCGACCTGGTTATCCAGCGCTTTTACTGTATTGGGATTAACATCTGTGAATACCTGGCCTGCATCTGCCATATGCATTTGCACTGTCAAAATTTCGTCGCAGGAGTCGCCTTCCTGCACGGTGTAGTGTATAGAGCCGGGCTGCGGCAGGTTCGTGGGAAATTGGGGATAGGGAGTAGGTACAGGCGATGCCACTGGGCCAGAGAGATTATAGAAGTAATTCGTCAACGCGGGCAGGAGACGTTGACCAGTGGACGTCCCAAAGAGAAAAGCGGGAAACGCAAGCACCAGCAAAACAGGTAGTAGTAGCAGAAGACGCCAGGGTATGGCGCGTAGAACAATTCGTAGGTTTTCTGCAGGCGTGCTGCGAGGAGTAACGCGGCCTGCCATAGTTGTCTCCCATCCCCAGGTTTTCAGAGTAACGTCCAGAACATATTATAGCAATGGATGGCAAAAATATCTATCGATATGGCCCAATATGCCTGTTTGGCCGGAAAATGATATGTTTTCTAACTTTTTACTATATACTTGGTAGTAGGTTTCACAAACTGAAAGTAGGTGCCTTATTTCGTGCTACAACCATTTAAAGTTTTGATAGTTGATGATAGTCCCACACTATGTTTACTTATGACGCGCGCGCTTGAAAACGCCGGATACGAGGTTATAACAGCTTCAAGTGGGCATGAAGGATTGCTGAAAGCGGTCCGGGAACGTCCACATTGTATAGTATTGGATGTTGTGCTCCCTGGAATGAGCGGGTTTGGCCTCTGTCGTCAGATCCGCGCTTTAGACCCGCAGAGACGTGTTTCTATCATCATGGTGAGTACTAAAAATACGCCACTGGATCAGAGTTGGGGACTCCGTCAAGGAGCCGATCGCTATCTACCGAAGCCATTTAGCGATGAGACGCTGGTACAAACTGTCGAGGAGGTCATGAGAGCACATTCAATTTACTGAGCGGTTTTCAATCCTCGTCTTCTTCCTCGCCGCTCTGGCGAGGAAGAAGACGAGGATTTCTAGGGCTGCTACAGGACTCGGCAGAAACAAAGTGCCGGTACTCTCTACATCTGAGGCAGGGCGCCGATTTGAGCGAGCACGCCCAGCACTCCACCGCCAGGAACGTTGTCACTGGCCAGGCTAGCGATTTTATCACCCTTGAAAGTAAAGGTCATGTGCTCTACTGGAAGAGCAATTTTTTTGCCGGTGGGCGGAATTGGTGGCATACCTGGCATTGGAACAACCAGTTCGCGCGTATGAGTGCCTGTGATCTGGACTGTTGCCGTTACGGTATCACCTTGCTCAACCTCGTTATGGCTGTTGAATAACCAATCAGGAAAGGCGTTCTGAAATGCGCTTTGAACGGCGATAAACTCCTGTTTACCTAAGGGTTGGGGTACGGGGCCGCTTAATACAAAATCATCGGAGAGATAGGAAGCAGATTTCTCAAAATCTCGCGCTTCCAGCGCTGCCGCAAAGGCTTTGACAGTTTCAATTCTGTCCATGATAGTTTCCTCCTTGTGCTGTGTCAAAATTGTTGTTGACAAGAAGCTGTGTGGGAAAGATATTCGACTTTGATCTTTCTGATAGTAGAATACGGGAAAAGAGGGGGCATAGATCATTCTGTGTTGCCCGCCTCTTTCAGTTCAGCGACCACCCATGGTAAGCGCCATGATAGCGTTCTGGACGTGCATGCGGTTTTCGGCCTGGTCGTAGACGACCGATTGTGGGCCATCGATGACGGCATCCGTGACCTCGACGCCGCGGTCGGCGGGCAGACAGTGCATGTAGATGGCATCCTCTTTAGCCAGGGCCATACGGCGCTCGTCACAAATCCAGCTTTCATACCGGCGAATGGTGTCTACCATCTGTGAAGAGTCCTCCACCGCGACCAGCGGCCCCCAACTCTTGGGATAGACCACGTCGGCTCCTACAAAGGCCTCATCCATATCGTGGACGATCTTGAAGCTGCCGCCGGTTTTACGCGCGTTACTGGCAGCATTTTCGAGAATGTCCGGCATCAAATCGAATTGTGGGGGATGAGCCAGGACGACATCCGCGCCGAACTGGGTGAATAATTCGATGACGGACTGTGGCAGGGAGAGTGGCTTGGTGTACGATTTGGCGTAGGCCCACGACATGACCACTTTCTTGCCCTTGATGTCACCTTTCTTCTCGATGCAGGTCATGAGGTCGGCCATGGCCTGGCAGGGATGGTAGATATCGCACTGCATGTTGATGACGGGTACGCGGGCATGTTCAGCTACATCGCGCAGGTATTTGTTGCCATCGCCCCAATCACAATGGCGGATGGCAATGCCGTGTCCATACGATGAGAGAATCTTGCCAATTTCTTTCGGCGTGTCACCGTGCGAAATTTGCATTTTGTCCGGTTCGAGAAAAATAGCGTGTCCTCCCAGGCGGGTCATGCCCGCTTCAAATGAGTTGCGAGTGCGCGTTGAGGAGAAGAAGAAGAGCATGAAGAGGGTTTTGTCTTCCAGCAGGCGCGTTGGAAGATCGAGGCCCCATTTCATTTTGAGGTCGAAGGCGAGTTGGAGGACGGTTTCGAGTTCTTCTTTGGTCCATTCCTGGGTGCTGATGAAGTCCCGGCCTCGTAAGTTGGTTTTCATGTGTTGTCCTTTCTTTAGAAGACTATTCGTCTGGGATGATCCATGTACCTGTTTGACCTGATAATGCTTTGCCGATGGTTTCGGGCATAGTTATGAGGG
>VBFM01000316.1:0-2589 GCA_005882595.1 Chloroflexota bacterium | reverse complement strand
CTGGATTTTGGGTCCCATGCTGCCTTTGGCGAAGTGTCCTTCATTAAAGTATTCTTTGGCTTCACTTAAGGTGATACGGTCAAGATCACGCTGGTTGGGTTTCTTGAAGTTGACGGCGGCTTTCTCTACGCCGGTTGAGATGAGCAGGAGATCAGCCTGTAACTCGGTGGCGAGCAGGCTGGAAGCAAAGTCTTTATCGATTACAGCCTCTATGCCTGAGAGCTTGCCTTCATTACTGCGCATAACGGGGATGCCACCACCGCCTACGGCAACGACGATAAAGCCATCCTTGATCAGGGTATCGATGGCGTCGCGCTCGATAATCTCCTTTGGGATGGGCGAAGGTACGACGCGCCGCCAGCCCCGGCCTGCATCCTCAACCATGGTCCAGCCCTCGCGCTCCATTTTGGCCCGGGCTTCTTCCTCTTTATAGAAAGAGCCGATGGGTTTGCTGGGATTGTGCATGGCCGGGTCGTTGCCGTCTACCAGTACCTGTGTGACTACAGTGACGCATTGGCGCTGGATGCCACGGCGTAAAAATTCGTTGTGCAGGGCCTGCTGAATCATGTAGCCGATAGCGCCCTGGGTATCCGCGCCGCAGGAATCCAGCGGGACAGGATGCAGGATGTGGCTGGACAGTTCCGAGCGGAGCAGAATAAAGCCTACCTGTGGCCCGTTGCCGTGCGTGATGACCACGTTCCAACCCTGATCAATCATCTCGGCAATATGCACGGCTGTTTCTCGTACCGCGTCAAACTGGTCAGGTACAGTTTTGTGCGCTTCGTCTTTGATCAATGAGTTGCCTCCAATGGCAACAACTGCAAGTTTGTTCATCTTGCCTCCAAATCTGTAGGGGCGCGATTTATCGCGCCCTCATTGGCCTCCAAATTTGTAGGGGCGTGATTTATCGCGCCCTCATTGGGAGAGAAAATATCAGCAATGGCACGATAAATCATGCCCCTACATTCGTCTCTAAAAATAAGGGGAGCATGGCGTAGAAATCGGCGCATTGCACGACTTCGGCGGCGGGCACCTGGTCAAGGGTGGTGTGCGCCCAGTGTTCCTCGCCAGGGCCGAAGCCGATAGAGGGGATACCGGCCTTGCCCATCCAGTACGTGGCATTGGTGGAGAAGACCCATTTCCCAGTCTTCGCCGGACGGCCATAGCAACTCTCGAAAGTGGCCTTACCTGCCTGTACGTATGGATGCTCATTTTTTCGACGGGGAAGACAAATCCGGTATAGCTGGGTACCTCATACATGGGCACGATGATTTCTGCAAGGTGTGCGTTGGGTAGCGCGCGCAGTTCGTTCAGCACAACCTCCTTCGTCTCGGCGGGATGCATACGGCGATCGAGATAAAGCGAGCATTCGTCGGGGACGGCATTGAGCGAGACGCTATGAGTACTGATGCTGGTAACGGTAATAGAGCCAGCCCCCAGAAATGGGTCGGGGCGCGTTTTTAGCTCCTGGTGCAATCGCTCGATGCCTTGAATAAAAGGGATGGCTTTATAAAGGGCATTATCGCCGCGTTCGGGAGCGCTGGCATGGCAACTGCGTCCCTTGAAGGTGACGCTGACCTCGGTGCGCCCACGATGGCCGCGATAAATCTCCATATTGGTGGATTCGCCGATGACGACAAAATCGGGGCGAATGCCTTCGTGTTCGACAAGGGCGTTGCCGGAGATGCCATCGCACCATTCTTCCATATTGCCGAAATAATAGAGCGTCCAATCCCGCGCGAGGCCAAGTTTTTTAAGGGCAGCCATAGCATAGATCATAGGCGGCGTCGAACATTTCTCGTCGCCCGCGCCGAGTCCATAAATGATGCCATCCTCAATCTTGCCCTCGAAGGGGTCCCATTGCCATTGCGAGGCATCGGCTACACCAACGGTATCGATATGGCTGTCGTAGAGTAGCACACGAGGGCCATTGCCGATGCGCCCCAGGATGTTGCCCATGGCGTCACGCCGCACCTCGTCGAAGCCGAGATCGGTCATGCGCGCCCCAACAGCGTCCACAACCCGCGCTCAAATATGAACAACGCCGTTGGACGCGCACCCATCGAGGAGATGTTAGAGGCAGGTGTAAACGTAGGATTGGGCAACGACGGCTTCAGTATGAACATGATGCAGGAAATGAAAGCCGCCTACCTCTTGCATAAACTCGCGCTCGCCGACCCGCGTGCTATACCAGCAGATCTCGTGCTCAACATGGCCTTTCAACAGAACGCCCATATCATCGATGCCGTCTTCCGTCCATTCGCTCCCACGTTCCCACCGGTTGGCGAATTGAGCGTAGGCGCGGCTGCCGATATCGTGCTGCTCGATTATCTGCCGCCCACACCCCTGTCCAGCGGCAACTTCCCCTGGCACCTGATCTTTGGTATGGATGCACACCATGTCAACTCAACTATGGTCGCCGGTCGCTGGCTGATGCGTAATCGCCAACTCCTGATCATTGATGAAGCACGCATTCATGCGCGTGCTAGAGAGTTATCAGAGGCTTTATGGAAACGGATGTAGGGGTGCAATGATGAACCTTCAAAAATTAATAGGGTATGTAGGGACGCGATTTATCGCGTCCAGGCC
>VBFM01000315.1:3027-5474 GCA_005882595.1 Chloroflexota bacterium | reverse complement strand
GTAGCTGACTGCGCGTAATCCAGTGACTTTGAGCGGGGCATACTGGCAGGTGGGACATGCTCCCGATGGTGACAACGGAGAGCTGCAGCGCTGGCAAGATGACGTGAATAGCGGGTGAATCTGGGAGAAGCACGATGGACAGAGGACGTATCCACTGTGCTGGCAGCCCGCGCATCGTGGGGGATAAAGGACATCCACAAAACGTTGTAGGGCTTTAACGTATTGCGGGATTGTCGCTGTATGCATATGCTCCTCTCCTCCCTATCATTTAAGAGCCTGCCGGGTGTTCAATGTCAGCCTGCTTGAGTGAGTAAACGTAATGCAGATGGGGAGAATAGACGATGCGAACCACATCTCCTACGTGGAGCGTGCGATAGATGCTTTCCTTGATGCGAAATGTCTGGATTTCCTCCGCGGTAGATGGCTCAAGTTCCTGTAGAGCAACGCTATAGGAGGTGCGCGAGATGGGGCGTGTTATGCCGGGGCGCGCCATGCGGGTCTGCTGGGTGGCGTGTAGACCTGCAACTCTGGCGACGATTGAGCGTCCTGATTGAGTATGGAGATCGCGCCATGCCCAGAGGAGCAGGTAGAGTGGGTAGGGTAAGAGGGCGAGGCCGACGATGAGCAGGGCAAATGAGGCGAAGGGATTGCCCAGCGCGCTGCTGCCCGGCAGGTTGTAGCGTTGGCCCGCGTGTTCCAGGGCGTAGAGAAAGTGCAGGTGCGGTGAATAGTCGAGCAGAATGTGATCGCCTGTATGAATGGCCTGATGGGTTGCCGGGAAAATGACCGGCGAAATGATGGTTGGGTTGCCGGACCGGTCCAGGCGAATGGTCAGGCGGGGCTGGCCATCGATGGCGCCGGTGGTGTAGCCTGTTACGACCGCGGGAATTTGTAAGGGGGGCGAGTAGCTGTCGATGATGCCGAAGAGCAGGGCATAGAGACCTACACAGATGAAAAAGCAGGCCAGCAGGGTCAGTGGCGCCCCGATGATGAACGCATTACGCGGTTTGATGCCAGGTCTCCAACTCCACCATGTAATGGCGCTGTTTCCGGTTGGAAACGAGGTCTGTTTTGGCCGGGTCTGATCTGGCACCCGCTCGCCTCTTTCTTATGATATACTGAAGAAAAATCCTGGCGACCCAGGTTGACATCTCAGGAGATGTACGAACGATGGAAAATACTACCTCAAGTCAGAATGCAGTGGAAGAGAAGCCCGCCGCGGAAGTGCGAAAAGCTTATGGCACGGCAAAGACCGAAAATCTCAGCGATTCTGGTCTCTGGCGCATTATCCTACCTGCCTTTGTGGCTGTCTGCTGCCTGATACTGCTGGCATTCCCTTTGATTATTTTAACTCCGCTGTTTTTCAGCTCACTTGATGCCAGGGCTGCCGCAAACCTGATAGGTAAGCCGCTGACATGGATATGGATCGTGATATTTTTGGTAGAGCTTGGCATCATCGCGGTAGTTGTGCGGGGCCTCATCAAGATATTCATGACCCAGGCCGGCAACTATCGCGGTTGATGTGCCCGCGTTTGCAAGCTGGTGGCCCTGTGGACTTTCGACTTTGCCGGGTTGTCCAGGTTCCTACCTGAACTGCTGACTCCTTCTAATGCGAGCAACCATTTTTTGGTAGGCAATCCCCCACCGTAGCCTGTCAGTGCGCCATTGCTGCCAACGACGCGGTGGCACGGCACAATGATGGCGACGGGATTTGCACCATTGGCGGCTCCTACTGCGCGCACGGCTTTGGGATACTCAATTTCTCGGGCAATCTCTGCGTACGAACGTGTCTCACCGTAAGGGATGCGATAGAGTGCGTTCCAGACCGCGAGCTGAAAAGGGGTGCCGCGTAGATCGAGCGGGCAGGTAAACTGCAAGGGGGCGCCTGCGAGGTAGCGGCGTAGCTGGTCTCGCCCTCAACGACCTGTTCGATGTCCAACTTGCGCTGTATCCATGCCAGGCCCGCATCGAATGGCGAGCCTGGAGTTCCCGCCCAGCAAATGCCTTGTTCCGTTGACATGACTATGCACGAACCCTGTGGACTGGGCGTGCTGCTCCAATAGAGCGTTGTTGTTCTGGGTAATGCTACAACCATCACCGATCTCCTAATTGTGTTATTGCCTTGTGGTGTGTTGAATCTAACACAGGAGTGGCGATGGTTGCAAGCATTTGTTGGAACACTGGAACAGGACTATTGCACGATAACCGTGGCTTTCATAAAGGGGTGAATCTGGCAGTGATAGGCAAATGTTCCGGCGGTCATAAACGCGTGACTGAATGTCCCACCAGACGCGGAGATCGGGTTGGATATGCCTGAGTCAAAGGACTTGCCATCATCGCTGGTTACGGTATGCGGTGTTGCGGTCATATTGGTCCAGGTGACGGTGGTGCCAACTTTGATGGTGATCGTGGCAGGGCTGAAGGCAAAACTGCCGCTACTATCTGTT
>VBFM01000315.1:0-3022 GCA_005882595.1 Chloroflexota bacterium | reverse complement strand
GGTGACTGCCATCGCGTTGCCTGATGTAGTCGGAGTAGTGGCGCCTGCGGTGGGCGTATTGCCCGTTGCCGCGGTGGGAGTGGTGCCTGTCCCTGAACCGTTGTCACCGCCGCATGCCGCCAGCAGGACGAGCGCGGCCAGGGCTAATATGATGAGCCAGGCTCGCTGACGATATTTAGATGTAGGTGAAGTCCTGCGTGTGTAAACGTGCATCTTTTCTCCTCTTTCATGTGTGGTCAGTGGATTGGTAAGTTGTTTACCCGTCCAGGTGTCTCTATTATGAGATACGAAGCAAGTTACGTTAAATAACGCCTCCTTACATTGAGTATAGGTTTTTGGCTGGAGGGATGCATGGGTAGGATTACCCAAGTTTTCCTGGAGCTTGCCAGGGCGACCGCGAGGGTCGCTCCTACAATACACGCTATCGGGTAAAACGGGCAACGTCATATTGTAGGGGCGACCCTCGCGGTCGCCCTGGTGAGGATTCAGGAAAACTTGGAATTTCACCAAAAAACACTTGACTTTTATTAGCTCTGCTTGTACACTTCTTTAAGATTTGTTGTTGCTTAGCTTGAAGTATGTATGATTAGACAGAATTGTAAAGGGGGTGAGTTCTATGAAGCGAGCGTTTGTGCATACAGCGTCTATAGCAAATGTTGTGCGTGGGACTCATCCGTCAAACGGAGCAAGGTAAACGATACCTTTATGCGATCTGGTGCTGCTGCTCAACTTGTACTTCATCAGGGCATGATTTCTCACCTCAACAATCCCTCACGCCATGCTGGATGCCTCACTATGAAAACATCACACCGTCATTGATAGAGAAAGCTATATGAACTGTGACCCTCTGGTTTGTTTCATGATTGTTCCCACCTATCGATGGCATGTACTCATCATGCAAGAAAGGTTTTAGTTTGCATAATTTATTGCGTCAATTTGCCCGGAGTCAGACCGTCACAATTTTGAGGGGAGAGGAGGTGAGAGTGTGAGAGGAAAACTGCGTGATAAGCGTACTGATGCCAGGCGAGACCGTATGAAGCGCGACCTGTTGGAACGCCGCCGCCCTGTCAAGCGCGATAACCGCATGGTTGCTATCCTGAGTCAACAGTTCGAGGATGAGTTTCTGCTGGATGAAGAAGAGGAATTGGATAGAGCGGTTGCGCAAAAGAAGTAGAATTTCATCTGTTTTCTATAGGTGCGCACACGCACCTATAGAAAACAGATGAAATTAAGGAATATCCACTTCTGGGAATAAGCGGCGGGCAATAACCAGGCGTTGAATCTGAGCGGTTCCTTCGAAGATGTCGAAGACTTTGGCGTCGCGGAACCACTTGGCGAGGAACTGTTTGCGCTCGGAATTTTCGCCGGGGGCGGAGATGCGCACGCCTGCTGCAGTTGCTTTCATAACCAATGCACCCGCGTAGGCCTTGCACATAGAGGCCTCTTTGGAGTTGGGGATGCGGCGGTCTGCCATCCACGCGGCGCGCCAGACGAGGAAACGCGCCATCTCGATTTCCTGGCGCAGTTCTTCGAGTTCCGCCTCGATCTCACGCCGTTTGTGCGATGGATAGCCTTTCGGAAGCTCCTCGCAGACCCATTCGCTGGTGGTTTCGTAGGCGGCGTGGGCGATGCCCACGGCTAAGGCGCCGACCATCGGGCGGGTGGCGTCGAGCGTACCCATCGCGGCTTTGAAGCCAGCTTTTTTGCTCTTTTCGCTCCTCTCGCGTCCACTCAGCAGATTATCTTTGGGGATGCGGCAGTTCTCGAAGATCAATTCGGCGGTCTGCGAGGCGCGCAGGCCCATTTTCTCTTCGATGCGCCCGACGGTGAAGCCGGGGGTGCCTTTGGGAACGACGAAGGGGCGGATGCCCTCTCTGCCCAGGCTTTTGTCGATGGTAGCGAAGGTGACGACGAGGTCGGCACGGGCGCCGTTGGTGATGTAGTGCTTGTGGCCGTTCAGTACCCACTCATCGCCGTCCAGCACTGCCGTCGTGGACATACCGGCCACATCGGAACCGATGCCTGGCTCGGTCAGCGCCAGCGCGCCCCAGTGCAACTGGCCGTCCATGTAGGGGGCGAGGAAGCGCATCTGCTGTTCGGGCGTTCCCTGTGAGAGAATGGGCGGAGCGGCCAGACCTGGCCCAGGGATGGCGGTGGAGAGGGCCGCATCGCCCCACGCCATTTCTTCTTGAGAAAGGATGGAGAGCACGTTTTCCTGCCTTTCCTCCTCCCCCGCGGCCTGACCCTGCTGCCGTGCCTGGCCCGCCGCGCCTGCCCAGAAACGATTCTGCATGTTCCAGAAGAACGATTCGGGTATCTTCTCGGTGCGTTCGCATTCAAGCGAGATGGGGCGCATCTCTTCTAAGGCCACCTGATGGGCGTAGTCGCGCGCTGCCTGTTGTGTTTTGCTCAGGGTAAAATCTATCATAATGCTTTACTCCATTGCTGCCGCGTTACGCACCCACATCTCGGCGGGATGGTCCTGCATGAAACCTGCGCCGCCCATAATCTGCACGGCATCGAGAGTGGCCGATTTGGCAAGCTTGATGGCCTGGCGCTGGGCTGCTTCGGCGTCGCGTACCAGCGAGGCGAGATCAACGTCGCCATCCCATTGTGTCGCGGCACGCCAGGTGTAGAGGCGGGCTGCATCGAGTTTCATGGCCATCTCTGCCACCATAAAAGCGATGCCCTGGTAGGACGCGATGGGGCGGCCAAAGGCGATGCGATCCCTCGCGTAGTTTATAGCGTACTCGAGGGCGCCGCGGGCCATGCCGCAGGCGACCCCGGCGCGCAGGATGTTGAAGAGCGTGGCTGCGCGTACAACACCGCTGTTGCCGGGCTCGCCCAGCATACAACTCGCCGCGACGCTGGCGTTGGTGAAGTCGTAGGATGCGCTGGGAGCGGCGATCAGGCCCAGTTTCTGCGCGTCTGTGCGAATGCGCTCGCCATCGATCTGCGCGGGAATCATCAAGGCGCATAGCCCATCGAGGTCGGCAGAACCTTCTGTACCTTCTGTGCCTTC
>VBFM01000100.1:6285-18532 GCA_005882595.1 Chloroflexota bacterium | reverse complement strand
CTGCAAGGCCTGGACGGTGCCGGTAGCGGGCAGGAAGCGATTTTCCGGGTCTTCGGCTGAGATACGGGCTTCGATGGCCGCGCCGCGCAGCTCGATCTGCTCCTGCGTAAAGGAGAGCGGCAGGCCAGCCGCGACGCGGAACTGCTCCTGCACAAGATCGATACCGGTACACCACTCGGTGACCGGGTGCTCCACCTGGATACGCGCATTGACTTCCAGGAAGTAGAAGTTGCGATCGGGGCCGAGTAAAAATTCAGCGGTGCCTGCGTTGACGTAGTTGATGGTGCGTATAAGGTCGACGGCGGCGCTGGTGATGCGCTGGCGCAATGCCTCATCTAACACAGGAGAAGGAGCCTCTTCGATCAATTTCTGGTGACGGCGCTGGATGCTGCATTCGCGCTCACCGAGATGGACGACGTTGCCGTGCGTATCGGCGATGAACTGCACCTCGATGTGACGCGCGGGAGAAATGGCTTTCTCTAAGTAGACACGGTCATCGCCGAAGGCACTTTTCGCTTCGCTGCGGGCCGTGCGAAGAGAAGCGGCCAGGTCTTTGGGATCGCGCACAAAGCGAATACCTTTACCACCGCCGCCAGCCGCAGCTTTGAGCAAGAGGGGATAGCCAATTTTTTCAGCCAGCTCAGCAACACCGGCGTCATTCAGGTTATCGACCATGGCGCCTGGCACAATGGGGACATTGGCGTCACGCGCGGTATTGCGAGCCGCAGTTTTCTCGCCTACTGCGCGCTGCACGCTGGCGGGCGGACCAACAAAAATTAGCCCTGCTTCCGTACAGGCTTCGACAAAAGCGGCATTCTCGGAGAGGAAACCGTAGCCAGGGTGAACAGCCTGCGCGCCTGATCGTTTTGCCACTTCGATGATCGTCGGGATATGTAAATAGCTCTTCGATGCCTGAGAAGGTCCAATATGATAGGCTTCGTCAGCCATGCGCACATGTAAGGCGCGGCGATCAGCGTCGCTGTAGACGGCAACGCTGGTCAGCCCAAGCTCGCGGCAGGCGCGAATGATACGCACGGCAATTTCACCGCGATTGGCGATGAGTACCTTGTGAAAAGGCCAGCCGGCTGTGGAGAATGTTTGCATGTTTATAGACTCCCTACAGTGTGATTTCTCCTGATAATGGTTGTAGGGGCGCGATAAATCGCGCCCACCTGGGGTTGCCGAAATGGAAACGAGGACGCGATAAATCGCGCCCCTACAACAGGGTTTGTTGAAAGTATAGCACGCGTTGTAGTTCCTGGACTAGGAAAATCAGGTGAGTCACTCATCCAAAAGTGTTAATTTGGGACAAAATAGGGTAAAGTAGATTTGCAGCGTTTTTCGGGGTGTTCTTTCCGCCAGATTGATATAGATCAATGTATTTCAAATTGCCCAGGTAGCACTACATCGCGTGTTCGATTGAGAAGGAGGAGAAAAGACATGTTCAAGGCATCCACAATCAGAAGGAGAACATGGCTGTCCATCGTTTCCAGCCTGATAATGATATGTGTGGGATTGAGCGCATGCGCTCAAAGCCAGAACTCTGGACCTACCACTAATACTACTACTCTTAACACCCAGAATCCGGTTGTCGTCGGGATTTCGCTCTCTTTATCAAAAAACAAGGATAATGACTTCTCAAGCGATGGCCAGTTCATGAAGCAGGGCTACCAGCTCTGGGCGGATAACGTCAATAGCAATGGCGGGCTGCTTAGCCGCCAGGTCGTGTTGAAAATCCTTGACGATAATAGCAACCCTGACCTGACTACAAAGAACTACGAAACATTGATCAATGATAAGGTTGACCTGTTACTTGGACCATTCTCCTCTTTGTTGACGAAAGCCGCGGAGAAGGCAAAGGGCATCGACAAATATGCATTCGTTGAAGGTGCGGGTGGCGCTCCCTCGGTCTTCGCCAATGGATGGAACAATCTTTTCGCCGTTTCCCTCCCTGTTGAATCCAACCTGGACACTTTTGCCTACGATATCCTTTCATTGCCGCTTTCGCAACGACAATCCTTAACAGCAGCATATCTGAGTTCGGACGACCCATTTACATTTCCGCAGGTCGTCAGGGCAGAGAAATTGCTGAAGCAGGGAGGCATCAAGACCGTCTACACTGTCAACCCGGACCAGCAATATCCCGAAGGTGACCCCAAAGCCCCTGCAGCCGATGCAGCAAAAATTGTCCGGTCCAAAGCAGATATAGTTGTTCTCGGCACGCTTCTACCTGACATCCAGGCGGAAATAGCGGTCTTCAAACAAATGCACTATCATCCCAAAGCGATTATAGCAACGGCGGGGCCGGACCTGGGACAGGACTTCATCAATGCCGTTGGAGGCGTACACAATACGGAAGGCATGTTCGTTCCCAACGGCTGGTATCCCCAGGCCGACAACTTCCAGAACGCCGCGATGGTGCAGGCATATATCGCCAGGTACGGCGGCACAGCAGACCAGGTCAATGCTGACGTGGCCGAGGCGTACTCAGCAGGTCAGGTACTGCAGCAGGCCGTGGCAAAGACCGGCAGTATCAATAATGGCGCACTGATAACCGAACTTCATTCCCAGGATGTGTTCAACACGGTACAGGGAACAGCAAAATTTGCCTCGGATGGGCACAATGAGCAGGCCCTGGCATACCTGTTCCAATGGCAGGCGGGCCAGCTTACGCTGGTATATCCTTTATCTGTGGCGACAGAAAATCCGGAGTATGCGAAGTACGCTTTTTGATGTAGATAGGATATTCAGGTGAGTCCCTTATCCAAAAGTTTCATTTCTTGGTAAGGTGATGTACACTACAGTGGGGTTGTTCTGCACATGATGGATTGCGCATCATCTCAGTAGGCAGCTCGCAGATAGTGATTGCTTGCTGCATGAGAAGGGATTAAGCTGACATGGTTAGATTCATTAGCAATATACCTATTTTCCGCCGCCTCTTCATCGCATTTGCGATAGCGGCGCTCATTCCAGGTATCGTGATTGTACTGCTGGGTAATTATTATGTCAGCTCGCTGACAACGCGAGGCCAGGCAGTACGAATCAGCTTTGATGCCCAGAGCGCAGCATCGCAAGAGGAGACAAATTTGCAGCGCATGAATGCAGTGCTGCAAGCTTTTCATAACCAGATATTCGGAAGTCTGGGCAGTGTTATCCAGGATGCATCCTTCTACGCATCAGGCGCCCAGGATGGTCAAGAAGTGCGCCACAACGAGGCAGAGTTCGACCAGGCCATAGGGAACTATCAAAGCAACTACGAGATACAGACCTCCCCCAATATGAGTACCATTCACGATATGTTATTGAGCAGCGATGCTGCAAATAGTTCGATCATCAGCTCTCAGAAGAGCGCGCTCGATAAAGTCAATGTTTTATGGGGCAAGTATAAAACATACCAGGATGCAGAGTTAAGAGACCTCGAGGGTTTGCAGGGCAAATTATTAAGCGGCGCCACATTGACCAGATCGGAGATCAACACGGCGTACAATCAAGACTACGAAACGGTAGCACTTGCAAGAGATACCTTCACCAATCTCAAGAATAGCTGGCAGCAGGTAGTAGATGCCGCAGTCTCAATGGGCAAAGCTATTACCACAGTTGGGTCTTCTCAAACGCAGCCAATTTTGATTGCCACGTTGGTAGCCTTTATCCTGACCATCCTGGTGGTTATCGCAACCGGTTGGGTCATGAACCTTACGATCACGCAGCCTCTACGGCATTTGGACGTACTCACCAAGCGCATCGCGAAAGGCAATACGAACGCACGCGCCAGGATCTCCAGCCGGGACGAAATTGCGAAGGTTGCCACCGCTATGAATAATATGCTGGACAACATCGTGCATCTTATTCAAGAGGCGCAGGCCCAACGTGACTCCCTGCAAGCCCAGGTGGAGAAGTTAGTGAGCGAGGTAAGCGGCGTCGGTGAAGGTGATCTGCGCGTGCAGGCGGAAGTGACGGCTGACGCATTGGGAGTGCTGGCCGACTCCTTCAACTACATGGTTGAAGAACTGGGGAGCCTGGTGGTGCGCGTGAAAATGGTGGCGCATGAAGTCGAAAACTCCACTACCATGACCTTTGAGCGTATGACACAACTGGTCGAAAGCGCGGACACGCAAATCCAGCAAATTGGAGAGGCGGGCCTCGTGATCGAGCATATGGCGGATTCGAGCCGGCAGGTAGCTGAACGCGCGCAGACGCTGTACACGATTGCGCGTGAAGCACGGCAAACAGCGCAAAACGGACGCGAGTCGGTGCAGCAGACGGTCGAGGGTATGGGGCGCATCAATGCATACGTGCAGGAAACAGCAACAAAAGTGCAGGCGCTTGGTGACAGCTCACGCGAAATCGATAATATCGTGGCGGTGATCTCCAACATCGCGCACCAGACCAATCGCCTGGCGCTGGACGCAGCAATCCAGGCAGCAATGGCCGGTGAAAACGGAAAAGGCTTCGGCGCTGTGGCGGCCGACATTCGCCGCCTGGCGGAACGCGCCAAGGACCAGGCCAGCATGATCGCGCGTATCGTTCGCAGCGTTCGCGAAGATATCGGCGCAGCAACCGTTTCGATGCAAGATACGGAACGTGAAACGTCAGCGGGCGCGCACCTGGCGCAGGAGGCAGGCTCGGCGCTTGAGTCGATCTACTCTGTTGTTGAACGCCAGGGGCGTGAAATTGAAAACATCAACCAGATGGCAACGCAGCAGTTGCAGTCCTCAAACACGGTTGTGCAAATCATGCAAGGGGTTTCCAATTCCACTCAACAGAGCAGCATGAGCACACGCGAGGCCGCGCAAAATATGGAGCGACTGGCACGCCTAGCCGAACAATTGCTGGCGTCTGTAGAAGCGTTCAAGCTGCGTGATAACTTGAACTATTATGCTCCGGCCAATATTACGATCACCCCGGAGAGCGAGCGCGAAGGCTTTTTGAGCGTTAGCGGCGTTTTCCGTACTGTCACAGCCACGGCCCAGTCTTCAGATATGAATCGATATGTCAATAACAATGCGCTTCCACCGGGACCGCCCTCGGAGGCTGTACCCGCCTTCGCTCCAGCACAGTATCAACAGTACCCGCAGTACCAACAGCAATATCAGCAGCAGTACCAGCAAGGGAATGGGTTCAATGGCGCACAGGCTCAAGGAAGACCCCAGTATCCACCGCCTGAGTGGCAGTAATCGCAAGTAGCAATACGACCGTCTCGTTTAGACGGTCGTATTTTTTGCTCTTTTTAGCTAGTATAACCAAATAGTTATAGATAGCATCCATAACACCTATGCAAATTCATGGACTTTTAAGGGCGGCGGCGGTTAGACTTAAAAGAGAAAGTCAAAGCTTATGTGCCTGTTTTCATATAAGCTAGCCGCTATCACAGTAAAGAGGAGATTTCCCATGATTGCACAGAGAATAGGTACGAACAATGATGTTGTAACAAGCGATGATGCAACAGCGCAGACTGTGCAGGCGGCAGTAACATTACTCTCGCGCCGTCCCACTCCCATTTCTTATCGCTGGGTTTGCGAAACGTGCGGCATGATATATAGAGGTTCCGCGCCGACCTCGTGTGAGAGCTGCGGTAAAGAGGTATCTCCGGTACACCAACCTGATTTTCATCGTGAAATGTGCAGTCGCTGGTAATACAATAAGATCAACAACAGAATTTTTCAGACATATCAGATATATGAGAAGTATGAGAGGGCGACTTTGTAGTCGTCCTCTTTTCACGAGTGAGAACGCGACTGGCGCAGCGCTTCATAGAGGATGATGCCGGTTGCCATAGCTGCATTCAGGGATTCTACGTTGTTCGCCAGGGGAATGGCGATAGAAGCAGTGGCGATGTTGCGAGCTTCTGGTGATGGCCCGTGGGCTTCATTGCCAATAATGAGCGCAAAAGGGGAGTGCAAATCTTGTTCGTAGTACCAGCGCGAGCTGCCCGCCTCTGCCAGCAAGACGTGCTGGTCTCCCTGACAATGCGCCTGGATGCGGGCAGCGATGGCGGCCCACGATTGGTTGACGGCGAGAGGTAAGGCAACATGCGCGCCTGCCGCGGCCCGCACTACTTTCGGGCTAAAGCAGTCTACACAGTTGGGAGTTAACAGGACTTCCTCTACATCAGCAGCCAGGGCGGTACGCAGGATGGTTCCCATATTGCCTGGGTCGGCCAGCCCATCCAGGATGAGCAGCGCGGGACGAGGAGTAGGAAGATGAGAGGCAGGACGACGCGCGCGCGTCTGCTCCGGCTTGAATGCGCTCAGGGGCAAGACGCTCACCACTCCCTGTGATGTCTGCGTCTCACCGAGGCTCTCGATGACTCGTTCGCTTACCTCGATCAATCGATCACGAGGGAAGGAGGTCGTATGCAGGAGGCGGTGCAGGAGAGCCCGGCCATGGGCGGTGCGCGCAAGTAACGCGGGTGAATAGTAGATTTCTAGCGGCAGGACAGCGTTATCGAGCAAGACATCCAGCAGGTGCGGGCCTTCCATCAAAAAAAGACCCTGCTTTTTGCGACCCTTTGGCGTATGCAGGTCCTGTACTTTGCCGATACGTGGGTTTGAAGGGCTGGTGATCAGTGTCATACTTTTTCTATGCAGCATAGAGAAGCAGGCGGCATTGCCGCCTGCTTCTCTATGCTGCATGCTTTTATTATTGGATGGTTGCGAGCGCGGCCTGGACGAGGTCGGTGAAAGCTGCTTCGTCGTGAACGGCCATTTCGGCGAGAATCTTGCGATCTACATCGATATTAGCCGTATGGATGGCATGCATGAGCTTGCTATAGCTAACGCCGTGCATACGAGCAGCAGCGTTGATGCGCGTGATCCACAAACGGCGCATGTCGCGCTTGCGATTGCGGCGGTCACGATACATGTAAGCCATAGAGCGCATGACAGATTCATGCGCGGGACGATACAGGCGTTTGCGTGTGCCACGATGGCCTTCAGCCATCTGTAACAGCTTTTTATGTTTTTTGTGGGCTGGTACTCCACGTTTTACCCGAGGCATAGCAGGTTCCTTTCCTCCATTCGATCAATGACCCTGTCCTAAAAGGAGTAGGGAAGTAGACGTTTCAAGCGACGAGTATCGCTGGTGGCCAACGGAAAGTATTTGTCTGCCGAGCGGACTGACTCGGGTGATTTGTTGCGGCGCAAGTGGCTGATGGCGACTTTGCGGCGCATGACCTTGCCGGAGCCGGTCACTTTGACGCGCTTCGACATGGCTTTGTGTGTTTTCAGTTTCTGCTTCATAACTCTTCTTTCTGTTCTTGCGGGGCAAAGTAACATGTTCAATAAAAAACTGCGTTTCTCGCTGTGTGAGCGTGAGGCGCACAAAGGAGAGGCAGTGTAGGGGGCGATTGTTGAGTTTCAATCCACCACGACAGGGGCGACAATCCCTGGTACCCAGCTTACCAACGCACTGCGTGCTACTCAGGCAAGCTGCAAGGTAGTAATCGAGCCCCTACTCCGTTGAAGGCGCAGATTAGCCTATTTCGGGAGCGAACCCCGCATGTGAGGTGAGTATAGCATACTCGACGAAATTGCGCAATAGTTTTAGCGGCGCCGCGCCGAAGGCCAGGATGGGCGGGAGAGCCAGGGTGGGCGGGAGAAGCGAGGCGAGGATTTGACGGCTGGGACCTGCTCTGAGTTTTGGGCGTGCGTCATGCGCCAGGTTGAGGTAAAGAACAGCGTCCAACCCCAGATCAATAAGGGCGGGCCGATGTTGACGAGGGCCTGGCTGACCCATGGCTGGGGCCAGAGCGAGAAGTAGTAGGATAACAGCGCACCCGCCGCCAGCAAGAGAGCCAGCAGTGTTGTACGTGTATTTGCGCTACAAATAGCCAGAGTCAATGGTAGGAGGATGAACCAGGGCTGGTACAGTGGAGAGAGCACAAGCGCCGCCAGGTATATCCAACTTCCAAATAACAGAGCGAATTCCAGGTTCTCAACCAGCCAGAGGCCCAGGAGCAGCAGAATGGCGATGACGACAGCCGCGATAATGCTCCAGGTAAGTGGCGAGGCAATCCAGGCTATAGCGGCAGGAGAGCCGGTAGACCAGACACGCAGGTGTATTACGGCGGCATCCAGCGAATTGAGGACCATATCCGGCACAAAAGCCGAGCGTATCTGCTTTTCAACACCGGCGAGGCCCCAGCCCCGCCAGTAAGGATAATAGGCCAACACCACAATCACCGCGGATAAGCCCAGGATGGATACCCACCACAGGAAGCGGTGCCCTCCCAGCATAGCACGCGATTCTTTCCAGAGCGCGCGCATGAAGAGCAGCAGCAGCAGCAGAACCAGGGCATTCATAAGTGTTGCCAGCAGCAGACAGACCCAACCGAGCAGGAATGCCTTGCGCTGGTAGAAGAAAGCGGCCAGCAAGATGAAGAGGATCACGAACAGGTCATAGTGCATCTCCGCAATGCCCAGGAGCAGCACAACGGGATTCCAGGCGTACAGGAGGGTGCCGGCAATACGCGCCTCTGGCCTCAGACGAGCGAGGATATGCCAGATCAAGAAGGCATTGGCCAGGTGGGCAGCGAGAGCAAGCAGGCGAAAGTCGATCAGGATATTTGCTACACTATCGCGGGCAGGGATGACGACTGCCAGCGTGGTATCAATCCATAGGGGACCATACGAAGCGGGTCCAACCGACTGGGGAACCAGGTTATGCAGCAGATTTGCGGGCAAGGTTCCCGGAACCGTCACATAAGGATTGACGTGATAGACCGTCACCATGCGTCCATAGAGCGCGTAGAGGAACGCGTCCTGCGATATGATTGCCGGGGCAAACAGGAAGATGAGTGAGAAGAGAGCAGCCAGGAGCAGAATAATGCAGAAGAGCAGTCGCATCTCTCCCGGTGAGATACGCTCGCGAGCCACACGGCTAGCGACGCGGGCGGCAATGAGTAAGATGCCGAACGCGATGGCCAGGAAGACCAGTAACAGATTGGCGTAGGCAGTGCTGGTGTTAAACGGGGCTATATGGTTCAGGCCTCTCGCAACAGGCGTCCATGCTGTCCAATAGAAGTGGGAAAGCCAGGGAAATGCATCCATCAAGAGTGGTCTGGCGTAGGCGCGATTAAGTGCAGCGCCCGCGAAGAGAGGATAGAGCGCGAGGTAGAGCAACACAAGCAGTAGTCCCAGGAGAAGCAACCGCCACTGAGCTCGCCGCACAGGGCGCTTCTTGATGGTTGGCTGTGGCAGGTCTGTACGTTGGGACAACTGGACCTGCGTCATTATGGGGGTTGTAGGCGACGTTATCCCTGGAAGCGCGGGTTGGGTCCTACGGGCGCGCAATGAGCGCGATGGGCTGTAGCCAGGATACTGATTCATGCTTTCCCTATTCAGCTTCTTCCGACTGCCTGACTGCCAACGAACTGCGTCTCTAGTCGGCAGTGATGCCAGGAAGCACCCTACGGCTCAGGCAGTCGAAAAGGAAGTATTCAGCGGTGGATGTGGTTGACGGTGGGCTCGATTTATCGAACCTCTACAATCGAGCCTCTACAACGGTGGGCTCGATAAATCGAGCCCCTACAATGGTATGCGCTACTCATCTATAACTGTCAATAAAATGAACGATACACGAAACAGGATCACCCCTTGTTACAAAGAACGTTGCAAACTTTCCGCTTTTCCGATTTTTGTGGGTATAAAAAGAGTAAGAGATTAGGAGTCTAATCTGATGCGGTTTGAAGGCCCGAAAAGCCATATTGCCAGATGGAGTGAACAATGCTATAATAGCGAGGTGCTTTCAGGTGACCAGGGCGGGGGCAAGCCCACGCCCGTACCCTACACGACGCACAACCCGACCTGCATAGGATACGGGCGGCGGCTCTGTCCCCGCCCCGCCAAGTGTTGTGTTGAGGAAGCATCTCCTTAATAAGGAGAGCAAATATATGTAACAGATGGAAAGGCCGCAAGAGCGTTTGCGGCATAGGCATTCTGCATCGAGACACTATCGATGCTCCACCTGCTCTGGCAGTAGCTCAGCCAGCTCGCGAGCGATTGACCGGAAGCATACCCAAAGGAAGGAGGTGGCTTTGTGAGGCGTGATTATGAACTGGGCTTCATTGTCAACCCCGAAGTCAGCGAAGAGCAGACAGGCGCTCTATTGGGGCGCATTGAACAGATCGTCACCAACCATGACGGTCAGGTCGTTCGAGTAAATCAATGGGGGCGCCGCCGAATGGCTTATCCCATTGAGCATCATCGCGACGGTTTCTACATATTCATTGATATGATTCTTACTCCTGAGACCGTTTTTGAACTGGATCGTACTCTCAAGGTGACAGAGGAAGTACTCAGGCACATGATTATCAGGCGTGACCCCAAGGCTGTGCAGAAGGAACGCGAGGAGCGTGAAGAGCGGGAGGCGCGCGCCGCTGCTCAGGCTGCGGCCGCAGCGCAGGCAGAAGTCCCTGCAGGGGTTGCTGCAGCAAGTGCGGAGGAAGTCCCCGTTAACAGTGAAGTCGAGGAACCTACCCCGCTCTTCCCGGAGGAGATCGAGTACGTTCCACCCGCTATTGAAGAAGAAGAGACTATTGAAGCATAGTGGGAAAGCGTCCGGTAAGTTCAGGCAGTTTCAGTGAGGGAGTTGTCATAACGTCCATACTTGAAAGGATTGACAGACATGCTTAACAAAATTATGCTGATCGGAAATCTGGGAAGAGATCCCGAATTGCAAGTCACATCAGATGGCACTCCCGTTACTAGGTTTTCGCTTGCAGTGAGCCGTTCATACAAGTCAAGAAATGGCGAGGCAAAAGAGGAAACCGAGTGGTTCAACATTGTCGCATGGCGAAATCTCGCAGAAATCTGCGAGAAGTACCTGCACAAAGGCTCCAAAGTCTACATCGAAGGCCGAGTTTCGCAGCGCAAGTATACCGATAGAGAAGGTGCCCAGCGCACCTCGGTTGATGTTACTGTGACTGATATGGAGATGCTTACTCCCAAGTCTGCATCCGGCGGATCAGAGGGCTATTCGACAGGTACAAGCGACAACAACGATCCCTTTCTTCCTGACTTCCCGGACGACCTTTCCTGAGGACCCTGAAGAGATTGTTTTCTAATCTCTGGCAGGGATATTAGGAGGAGAACAGTCTGTGCAAAGACGATCTGAATCATCAGGCCCGCGTCGCGAGCGACCAGGGCGAGGCGAGCGACCAACTCGCCGTAAAATCTGTCAGTTTTGTCACGATCACGTGCGTGAAATTGATTACAAGGACGCCAGCCGTTTCATGAAACGCTACATTTCTGATCGTGGGAAGATTGAACCCCGCCGTAAGACGGGGACTTGCGCGAAACACCAGCGCCGTCTCACTGTCGCGCTTAAACAGGCGCGGCACATGGCGCTGCTGCCCTATACTGCAGAACACATTCGCGGCATGTAGAGGCAGGCGCATATGCATAACACAGCAAGGATGAAGCAGCCAGTGCGGGGGCGTGCTGTTTTGTGCATATGGGCATGTGAGCACGAGCTAACGTGGACGAACATGATAAGAACGTGCGAATGCCGACACTGGCGCGAATAATGTACATTGGACCCCTATGCAGGAAGGGAATGAGATGAAAAGTCAGACAGAGCGGCCAACGCGACGGCCTAATAATCAGCGATCAACGCGATCTACTAAGGTGAAGCGATATACTAAGCAGACGGCTCGCGGGGTAGAGGCGAAGCGTGATGGCAAGCCGCTTATTTTTGGCTGGGGAAAGCATCTTTCCCACAGCGAAAAAATCAAGGTGCAGCGACGCGCAACATGGGCATTCACAGGGCTAGTCGTGTTGGTGCTGGTTGGAGTAATCCTGGGGACGTGGATCAATACTAATATTATTATTCCGGGATTGCCTATCACCACCGTCAATGGTCATCAAATCCCACAGTCGGAATTCCGTAAGATGGTCGCGCTGAAAACGCTGCTTGAAAATAACAAGATTTATGGGCGGGGTGGACTGACAGACCAGAGGAGTAACCTGGAACAACAAGATGCTGCGCAGAAGAAGATCATAACCGATAGTACCAATACGGTTGATAGCCTGAACAAAAAAATCAAGGCGCTACCTGCCGGTCCCAGTCAAATGCGCACTGATCTGAATAATCAACTGAAAGCGGCGCAAAAACAGTTGGCCGATGCTCAAACTAAGGACCAGTCCCTCAGCACTCAGATCACCACATTGACACAGACCACTATACCACTGGAACAGCAGAGTTTCGCCGTCCCGCAGGTCTCTACTGACAGTGCAACCTGGCTGCAGGA
>VBFM01000100.1:5487-6079 GCA_005882595.1 Chloroflexota bacterium | reverse complement strand
GAACTACCTCTCAACGCTGGTCGTCTCACCCACCTACCAGGTGCTGGCACGCTCCATGACGATTGATACGCAGGACAATGCCAATAAGATTCTGAAGCAGCTTAAGTCTGGAAGCGATTTTGGGAAACTTGCCGCGAAAAATTCTCAGGACGCAAATACCAAGGTCAGCGGCGGTAATCTGGGCTGGTTGGTACGCGGGCAGTACGCGCAGAGCGAGGGAACAGGCGTTGTAGATAACTGGCTCTTCGATCCGGCGCGCAAACTCAACGAGATCAGCTCGGTATTGAAAGAGAACGGCGCGTTCCATATTGTGCAAATCCTGGGCTTCGACCCGGCGCGCACAGTAGATGCAAAGACGCTGCAATCCTTAAAGGACAACGCTTTATCGAGCTGGTTACTGGAGATCAAGGCGCAGTCAAACACATCGATAACACCGCCTGATCAAAATAAGCAGCTTGATCCGAACAATCTGCCGCCTTCATCGATCCTGCCATCCAGCCCGCCTGGACAGGGTGCAAATGGAGGTACTGGCTTACCGACAATACCGTAGTGTGTTTATCCGTGAGGTAATCCGGATTTTCCAGGTGTGGGG
>VBFM01000100.1:4862-5382 GCA_005882595.1 Chloroflexota bacterium | reverse complement strand
GAGGACAAGCACAAGGCCCCCTCATCCACCCTACACCGCACCTTGTCCCTACGCTAATGGCGAGACTCCGCTTTTCAATTGATCGAAAGACTCAGGCATGACAACAATAGCACCCGAACGTTATTCACAATCCTTTTCAGATATTCGACAGCTTCTAGAAACTGCCTCGCTCTACCTGCACATCCCGTTTTGTCATACGCGTTGCTATTATTGCGATTTCAATACGTACGCGGGTATGCTGCCGTTGCGAGAGCCGTATGTGCGCGCTTTGCTCACAGAAATAGCGTTAGCGGGCGAGCTGGCAGAGCACGCTGATGGCAGAGTGCGCCGCTCGCGCACTCTCTTTTTCGGCGGAGGCACTCCCAGCCTGTTGACTGTCGAACAGGTAACGCGCCTGCTTCATGCCTGTCGCAAAGCATTCGCCGTGGATGAAGATGCTGAAATTACGCTGGAGGCCAACCCAGGCACACTGAATCGAAAGCAACTGGCGGGCCTGCGCGCAGCTGGAATAAATCGACTG
>VBFM01000100.1:4208-4773 GCA_005882595.1 Chloroflexota bacterium | reverse complement strand
AGGCTTTACCTCGATCAACCTTGATTTTATGTTTGGTCTGCCCGGCCAAACAATGCGCCACTGGCAAGAGACGCTTGACCAGGCATTGGCGCTGCACCCGGAGCATCTCTCGCTCTACTCGCTGATCATAGAGGAGGGTACGCCTTTCTACACCTGGACAGAGGAAGGACGGATTATCCCTGGCGATGAAGACCTGTGCGCCGACATGTACGAGTATGCCGATGAACGCCTGCAGGGCGAGGGGTACATCAACTACGAAATCTCTAACTGGGCTTTGCCGGGCCATGCGAGTCGTCATAACCTGACCTACTGGCAAAATTTACCCTATCTCGGCATGGGAGCGGGAGCGCACTCTTTCTTCGCAGACAAACGTTTCTCGAACGAACGCGATCCACAGGCATATATTCAGACGCTGAAAAAGCGACAACTGCCCATCGTGGAGAGCGAGACGATTGAACGACTACAGCAAATGTCGGAGACCGCTTTTCTAGGGTTACGCACGGCGCAGGGTCTGCATCTGCCAACGTTTGAAGAACGATTCGCTGAATCGTTCGCCAGCTTTGTG
>VBFM01000100.1:0-4150 GCA_005882595.1 Chloroflexota bacterium | reverse complement strand
TTGAGCAAGCGCGGTCGGCTGCTGGGAAACGAAGTCTTTATGCGGCTGCTGCCCGACTGAGGATGTAGTCAAACGAACCGTACCAGGACAAGCACAAGGCCCCCACATCCGCCCCACACCACCCCTTGTCCCTACAAAACGGTTCGAAAGCAAAAAAGGGATTAACTATGGAGCAATTGCCTTCTCTATCTGCATCATCGTGGAGCGTGCATACACCACTTACTAAAACACAGTTTGAGGAATTTCGCGCGGCGGGAATAGCGTCCCTGCACGCGCAATTGCTCTTTAACCGCGGAATGACCACGCCCGAAGCTATGCGGCGTTTCCTGGCGGCAAGTTTTGATGAGATACCTGATCCACTCACACTGATCGATATGGATCGGGCGGTGGAGCGTATTTCACGAGCGTTGGACGAACACGAACATATCACGATTTATGGCGACTTTGATGCTGATGGCGTCACTTCTGCCGCGCTGCTTACGCGTGCGCTGCGTAAACTCAAACATGCAAATGCACCGCTCGATTATTTTATTCCGCATCGCATAGAGGATACGCGCGGCGTGAGCAGGGAGTCACTGGAGAAGATTCATCCAAGGGGAACCTCGCTGCTTATCACCACCGATTGCGGCAGTTCCGATGTAGCGGAGGTAGAGTACGCCAGGACGCTGGGCATCGATGTTATCATTACCGATCATCACCATCCACCGGAGCAATTGCCGCAGGCCTACGCCATGATCAATCCCTGGCGACCAGATTGCACCTACAGCGAGCGTTATCTCTGCGGGGTAGGTATCGCCTTCAAGCTGGCGCAGGCACTCCTACGGGCGTATGGACGCGAAGAGGAGGTATTGGAACTACTCGACCTGGTCGCGATTGGCACCATTGGTGACGTGGCGCAATTGTTGGGTGAAAATCATACGCTGGTGAAGCTGGGTTTGAAGCAACTCGACGCGACGACGAACGCGGGCTTAAAGGCGTTGATGCAGGTTGCCAATTTACAGCCGGGCAGACGGCGCGAGCGCGATATCTCCTACGCTCTGGGACCGCGCATCAACGCTGCCGGGCGTATGAAGCATGCCAGTATCGCATTCGAGCTGCTGACAACGGATGACGAGGCAGAGGCGCAGGCGAAGGCCAGGGAACTGGAGGAACTCAACCAGGCGCGCCAGCTGATCACCGAGGAGTTGATGAAGCGCGTGCGCGAGCAGGCACAGGGGCAGGAGGGCAACACGGTAGTGCTGGTGTACGGCGATAAGCTCGAGTGGCCGGAAGGCATCATCGGGCTGGTAGCAGGTAAGCTTTCGGAGGAGATCAAACGCCCGGTCTTCGTACTCAGCCAGGACAGCGAGACCAGCCGCGGATCCGCGCGCAGTTCCGGGGATTTCAACATTATCGAGGCGCTGCGTGAGCGCGCCGACCTGTTCGAGCGTCACGGCGGACACGCTCAGGCAGCGGGTTTCACAATTGTCAATACCAATATCGAGGCCCTGCACCAGCACCTGCTGACCTGGCAGGGCAATGGCAGTAATGGAAATGATGGGGGTGATGGAACGGAGCCGGTGGTCGAAGCAGTAGTTCCACCCGATCTCACCGGGGTGGTAACTGAACAGGAGATCGTCATTCCAACCTATTTCCGCAAGGTTGATCTCGTGATTACAAAGCCAGAAACGCAGCTGACATACGATGCCTACACCAAGATCAGCCAGCTAGCTCCCTTTGGCGCGGGCAATCCCGAGCCCATTTTCCGGCTGGACGGATTGCGTATTGCACGCCGCTGGGTGAGCGGCCCTGAAGGGCGGCATTTACGTCTGCGCCTGCGCATCAACGGTACGCAATTTCACGGCACCTATTTCCGCGCCGGGTCCCAGATAGAGTCTTTTTCAGAGGGTACGCTGGTGAATGTAATCTTCAGCCTGGAACTCGCCTGGAACCCGCCCGATGGCGAGGGACGCAAGGATGTGTGGCTGAAGATTGTGGACATGCAGGTAGTGGGATAGCTCAAAAGGCCTAAGTGCTGAAACAATATACCTCCTCATCTCGTGTTTGCCTCAGTAGGAGGAATTCCTCTTCGTCTGATCAAAAAACAAAGACGATGAGTAATCGTTGTCTTGCGAGGTGATGCTATGCGTGGGAAACGCGCAAGTCTGATCGTAAACCTGCGCTCAGGACGTACTGTCGTCAAAGTGCCTGAGATGGTTGCTATCCTGACCGCCGCGGGCTGGAAAACTGACATCTGCCTGAAAGAATATAGTGGGGAAACACTACCACTGGCCAGGCAGGCCGCCAAAGACGGCCATGATCTGGTGATCGGCTACGGGGGAGATGGGACCCTCAACGCTGTCGTCAATGGAGTGCTGTACGCAGGGGGTAAGAGCATCGTCGGTGATCTTCCTGGGGGGACCTTCAATGAATGGGCAGGCGAGACCACCATCCCGCGCAACCCGGTACAGGCCGCCCTTGCGCTTGTCGATAGCGTTATGTGCCCAGTGGATCTCGGCTTCTTCCAGATCGAGGGCCTGACTGTCCCTGCCATGCACCGTGAACATTCAGGGGGTGAGGAAAACGAAGAGGCAGAGCAAACAGAGCGGACAGAGGGGAGAGGGGAGAGAGGGGAGACAGGAGCAACCGCAGAGATATACGAAAAGCCCAAAAAGGCGGGGAAATACCGGCAATACTTCCTGCTGCACGCCGGGTTGGGCGTCGATGCCGCCATCATGGCGCACATCAATAAACCGCTCAAATACGAAGTTGGCAAGATCGCCTTTGATCTGGCCGGGCTGAAGGAATTGCCCTGGCAGCACCCATTTCCGGTCAAAATCGGCTCTCTCAACGCTTCTGGGAAACCCGACCTGCTCTGGGAAGGGGAGGTCTGGCAGATTGTCGTAAACAATACACGTCGCTATGCCGGTACCATCGATCTCTCGCCCCACGCCTACATCGATGACGGCATGCTGGATGTCACCGTGATTCCTGCAGGTGGTCCGCTCACCACACTGGAAGAAGCCGTATCGTTCCTGCTCCTACATACCGTCGATACTAAGATAACGCGGTACTTTCACGGCCCGCATCTCTCCATCAGCGTCCCGGCTTCCATCGAGTTAGAACTGGACGGCAACGTCGTCAAATTAAAAGACTTCTTGCGTAAAAAGGAGCGCAGAGCGCTTGAGTACGCGGGAGATACAGACAAAGTCATGGTTCACTATCGCTTCGATGCAGTTCCGGCTGCCGCTCGCATAGCTTTTCCCAGCACCTATGACGGCTCGATGTTTGAAAAACCGGACCACAAAAAGCCTTTCGAGCAGGCCGCACAGCAGCGAAAGCAGAGAGAGGAGCAACTTGCCGCGCAGCAGCAAGAGCATCAGTCGGATGGACAGGCCGGGCAGGAATTTTCCAAAGTGGTCGAGGAATTACAACAACACGGACGCAAGATCACCGTGGTCGGTGTTACCATTCATCCCCAGCGTGCCGAGACGTACATTATCGCGGGCACCTACAAGGCAAAGAATGATGGGAATATCGAACCCGCCGCCATCCGCGTCGATGGGCACACGCTCGTACTCAATCGTCAGGGCGAGCAGGTCATCCCCCTGATGGTCGAAAATCTGCACGAGGGCGAGCAGATTACCGTTGAGGGCAAGAGAAGCAAACGCGGCGTCATCGACGCCGATCGCGTCATGATGTTGTAGGAAATTCTGAAGATATTGTTGGCGAATTCGGTTTTCACGCTCGGAATACTGTGAACTCTAGCTCAAAGCGAGCTTGGTTTTTAAATTTACGAACAATATCTTAGTGGGGTTCTACCCCAGGAGTTCTCACAGAGTTTATTTCAAGCATTTTCTTTGCGCTCTATAACCGAACGGTTGGCCAGATGAAAGAGTATCACAACAGCCTACTTTCTGTTCAAATAATACTTTTGTCATTCAAGCTTGTAGGAGACTCGCAGGACGAAAACATGAGAGCTAAACTAGCGAACCAGATAGTAACACAGCTTACTAGTAAGCAAACAGCATCCATACTTACTAATGACAAGTAAAAAAACTTTCATCTGTTGGGCAACGCGACAACCACCTAATGAGTGTTGGGCAAGCAGAGAAGCCAGGTATCGCACCTCAGAGCATCTGACAACTCAACCATACTGCCCTAGTGCTTT
>VBFM01000314.1:6041-9732 GCA_005882595.1 Chloroflexota bacterium | reverse complement strand
GCATCCATGCCAGAAAAGTACGCTCATTAGCAAAATGATCTCTTATTTTCGTGCTGGTTGGCTCTGGTTTGTACTCAATTTGTTGAAAGTTCTCTGTACTGGTATCAGTCTTGGCTTTTTGAACTGTTATCAATTTGTGCACCTCCTTGTGATGGTATAATTGCTACAATACGTGTCATGCCACTTTTTGAGGAAGCAATGACCGAAGCATAAGTAAGATTTCCTTGTACGGACTTTTATAGGTAAAATCTCCTGATCGTCGTGTCCATTGCCAGTACCTTAAACACCCCGCTGCCGATGCCCAGCAGGCCTGAAAGGACACCCGCGATATACATCATCCCCAGACCTTGAGGGGTGTGCGTCACCTGGTAGGGAACTTCGCGTCCCAGATGGCGATCAGGGTAAGAGCCGGAGAGGTGCAGCCAGTTGGCCAGGCGATCATTGCGCACACCCTTTGGCAGTTCTTCCCCTATTTTGAATACCAGGGGGATGACGGAGATGAGCAGGACGATGCCGAAAATGACAAAGAGCAACTGAGGCACGAGGAATCCGGTGAGAAATGCGCCGCTCACCGCTCCGATGGTGGTTGCCACCTCTAAAAACAATCCCACACGCATATTGGTTAAACGATCACGCACGTAGGCCGCCGCCGAGCCGCTCGATGTGGCAATCACAGCCACAATGCTCGTGCCGATAGCATAGTGGATCGGCAAACCGAACGCCAGGGTCAACATGGGTACCAGCAGTATACCGCCGCCCAATCCAACCAATGATCCGATAATTCCGGCGAGAATGGCTCCCCCGAAGATGAGCAAGAGTATTACCAGGGACAGGTGTGCCATATCACGCGCCGCCCTTCCCCAGCAGGAAGCTCGTGATCAGTATGGCCAGCACTGTGAGCGCAATCACCGTAAAGCGGCGATCTCGCTCAAGCGCAAAGGCAATGGCCGCGGTTGTCACCGTTATGACCGGTATAGCAATGAGCAGCAATAAGCCCAGCGCAATGACTGCCTGGGGATGCAGCCCCAGTAAGCCCGCCCACACGTCATTGAGAGTATGTGGAAAAGTTACTAAGCGATGTTCAGTTACACCTCCAGGTGTAAGTGCAAGTAAGAGCAGGCCAATGCATGTGATTGTCGCGCTTAAAATTACCCCGCCACGTAGGATCAGTCCAATAATGAATGCGGTAGACTCTTTTGAGGATGCTTGTGAGCTTGCTGGAGGTAAATTGCTTACTGGCTGTGACTTTGAAATTTCTGGAACTAACTGTTTAAAATGTAAATCCTTCATAAGTGTTGTATCGTACCTTTTTAAGAAAACAGATGGGTTCACGTCCATTACTTAGAACCCTATTATTATTGTACGCCGTTTTCTGTTATAATTCCAATATATTGTTTTTATGCTTTATATAACTTGGAGGAATGAGTAGGAGGTTACTTGAAACTTCAGTTAAGAAAAAAACGTCTTTTAAACACAGGGGCATAAAACAGCTTGCCCGTGCGTTATAATTAGTAGTGTTTATCATTCCTGTATGCCTTTCATGCGCTAGAAAGGATGGCAACTCCAATGACGCAGTTGCACAGATTCAAACCATCTCGTCTCTCATTGAAGCGGCTCCTGTTTGGTGGCTTAGGTGGTAGCGTTGGAGTTCTTGGTATCATTTTTGCTGTCTCCCTGTACATCGTTGAAACGCTCATACGGCCTAAGAAACACACTGTTTTTGACACCTACAAGTTTAGCCCCTTTGAGCTAGATCTGCCCGCCGAGGAGGTACTATTTCCCTCGTCGGAGGGTAAGCACATGGTGAGTGGTTGGTATATTCCGCGTCCAGGCGCGACAACCACGATTGTGATCTGTCCCGGCTACCGATCTGCCAAGTCAGACGTACTCGGCATATCCGCGCATTTGTGGAAGGTGGGTCATAACATTCTGGCGTTCGAGTATCATGGGCATGGCACGGAAGTCGGCGTACCCGTGACGCTCGGCTATAGCGAGATTCATGATTTTCTGGGCGCGGTAGCCTATGCGAAAGAGCGCGCTGCGGAGAACCGCCTGGGCGTCGTCGCCTATTCGATGGGCGCAGCCGTCGCCATTATGGGTATGGCGCGCAGCAGCGATGTGGAGGCGTTGGTGGCGGATAGCCCGTTTGCGTCACATTCCAGCGTCGTTGATTACAACTTCCGCCGCGTGTTCCGCGTACCATCTGCTCCCGTCTCGTGGATGGCTGACAACCTGATGGGCTGGCGTGCAGGCTATCACTTTTACCAGGTTGAGCCGCTGCGTGATATCGCGAAGATCGCGCCCAGGCCCATTCTAATCATTCAGGGTGGGAAAGATAGTATTGTTGATCCACGCGACGGGCCAACGTTATATGCCGCGGCGCAGGAACCAAAGGAATTCTGGTATCTGCCCAATGCCGATCACTGCGGCGCCTACTTCGAAGATCGCAGCGCGTATGTCAAGAAAGTCGTCAACTTCTTTGATCTGTACCTGAAGAACATACCTCGACTGCAACTGGTCGATCCAGTATTCCAGGATCAGGAAGAGGCATTGCCTGCCGGGTCAACTGAGCCTCCCGGCGAAGACCTGGAGGAGGCCGGTTAAGAATAATCCAACGTCACAACCATACCATCTCTCGCGGCACGCGTGTTGGCAAAGAACCGCCGTGCCGCTTTTTCTACCATGGAGGGGTCGCTGATTTTGGGGCTGAAGTGCGTCAGGATTAAGGCGTGCGCGCCCGCGTCAGCAGCGATGCCAGCCGATTCTTCCGCCAGCATATGCGCGTTGGCCCTCGCTAACGGCAAATCTTCAGGATCATCGTACATGCTCTCGCAGATCAACAGATCGACATCGCGCGCGAACTCACCGAGCGCGCGTGTTGGCCGCGTATCGGTGATGAAAGCGAATGAGATACCGCGCCGGGGAGGGCCAAGCACGCTTTGGGGTGTAACTGTCTGCCCGTTGTATTCGATGCTTTTCCCGTGTTGCAGGCGCGACCAGAATTGGACCGGCAATCCCAATGCCTGCGCCCGTTCCGGTAGAAAGGCGGGCTTGCGCTCCAACTCGATGCGATATGCCAGGCAAGGAATGCCATGTGCAGCAGCCGCGCAAGAAGCATGTAATGCACCAGGAAGCTCGAATTGTTCGCCGCTTTTCAATTCGTGAATGCGCACCGGAAAGGGGAGTTCAGGCACAACGCGCCTCAGTCCCTCGATGATGTAGGTGGTACCCTGCGGGCCATAGATGTCCAGTGGCTCGGTGCGTCCGGCATGTGCGACCATAAATAGCACGCCCGGCAACCCCAAAACGTGATCGGCGTGCATATGCGTCAGGCAAATCGCCCCAAGCTGGCGAAACCCCCAGCCCAGCGCTTTCCAGGGCACCTGCGTCCCCTCCCCGCAATCCAGCAATGTCAGCGATGAGCCGCAGCGTACCAGCGCGCACGAGAGCCAGCGCCCCGGCATTGGCATCATGCCGCAGGTGCCTAGCAGACAGATATCAATCACAGTGTTTGGTGTTCCTTAGCGCTCATATCGAAATAGGTAATAGACATTTTGCATTCATTTTTGATGCAATGTCTCTTAGTATATACCAGATTTGTAGCGCGTTGCCTATCCCCTATTTGCTGCTTTTATCGTTCTTCAGACTGCATTCCCTTCTGAGATACTATCGAAGTTGGCAAAATTGACTT
>VBFM01000314.1:1986-5990 GCA_005882595.1 Chloroflexota bacterium | reverse complement strand
TTTGCAGGTAGCCCAGTTGCTCGTGCAAGTTATTCAGCTTTCGAGTCAGAGCATCGCGTTTATTTTGAATGTCCGGGTCATTCGGATCAAGCTTATCGAGTTGATCCTGGGTCGTGCTGATATAGAGATTGTGCCCATTGATACGTTGCTCTATGGCACTACAATCGATAGCGTTGCTACTCATGCTGCTTTCTCCTGGAGGTTTGTTTCCTCTTCTCAACAAAGATGTTCCTGAAGTACATCTTGCCTAGTTCTCCCTCTTCTTTATCGAGTAGTGAGCACTCGATAAAGAAGAGGGAAATATCTCGCGTACGCCTCTATTACACGTCAAGATTGGGATGCCACGTTTCAAACCTGACTTCATCAGTAATCGTGAGTGTACGCCCATGCCAGAGCCACCACCAGAATCGAAAGCATCAATATCGTGCTCAGCGCGATGCTGATAATATAAAATGGGAAATCAGCAGCAATCAGCACAACAGCGAACAGCGCCCAGAAGACGGCGAAGATAGGGATGAGTAGTTTCCAGGCTTGTCTGGGATGCATGGGGTAGTCCTTTCATTGTGCTATGTGCGCCTGGGGTTATGATAGCACAATGGGGATTGCGCTGTTCTCACACCGGTTGAAGACAAACGGTATGATATGATGTATGAAATCAATGCTCAATAGGAACAAACTATGTCTTTAATCGTCGTAGATCGCTTTCACCCACGCCTGCGCAATGAGTTGCAAGCAGCTATTGATGCCGGGCATATCCGCAAAGTCGACGAAGTAGCGTTATTAGAACAGCAGCAATTGCTGCCCTTAGCCTATCTGAGCCTCCAATTATTGCTCATCGGCGCGGTGTTCTTTGGCATATTGAACTATGCTGCCTATGTCTGGCACTACCACACATTGGGCTTGAGTATCGCAGGTGGGGGTTTGCTGCTGTGGTTGGTCATCAACATAGTGGGATACTGCGTCATGCTGCTGCTTCATGAACTGCTGCATGGCGCGGCGTTTTTGCTCTGGGGCGGAAGGCCTTACCTGGGAGCAAAGCTTCCCTACGCACTGTATTGCGGGGCGAAAAACCAGTTGTTCCGGCGCAACCAGTATCTTGTGGTCGGGTTGGCTCCCCTGGTGGTCATCACGCTGGCTGGCATCATCTTCACGTTGATCTCGCCTGTCCTGGCTTCATATACGCTCTTTGTAACCATAGGCAACATCTCAGGCGCGGCCGGCGATGTCTGGTCCGTCAGGAGGTTGCTGAGATTGCCAGCGACTGTGCTGGTGGAAGATACGGAGGCGGGATATAGAGTGTGGGAAGTAACCACGGATCAACAGTGATCTATGTAAGCAGAAATTTCAACTCTTCCTGTTCATGGAAATAACGAGCGAGACAGAGAGCATCTGTCTCGCTTAAAACTGTGTGACGTGCCCGTCTAGAGGGCGCCTGTGATCGGTTTAGGACTCAGCTCAGCCCGCTTCACCTGCTTCTTCTGGATTCTCAGTCCCCCAAACAAAGAACCAAGTTTACTGACGGCTAGCAGAGCGAAATTGCGATGTGGCACTAAAGTCTCTGCCTGGCGCTGGTGTTCTGCCTCACGCTGAAGTTCCCACTGATGTGCTTTTGCCAGATCTTCCTGTCCATAACGTGGATACATTGATTTTCTCCTGTCTTATTGAGCTTTTACGCATAGCTTAAAACAATACATTTCGCAATCAACCAGACAAACCGCACATAATTGTTACATAATGCTTACGGTATGAACGTTTCCTGCCTATTTTTTTCTGGCATCATTGTCGAGGCTGTTATTTGCGCTCTTCCTCTGCTGTATTTATACCCAACGTTGGTACGTTTTGCAGTCGGGTAATCCACAGTTTTCTTGTTGAGTAGCTCATATAGTTGGACTCTGTTTATTGCCTCTTGCGCTCTCTGCCAGCTCGGTTGAGACATGCTGAACGATTTGGTGTCCTGAGTTCTCGATGACTCAGGGAGAAGTCTGACCATGAATCTTCCAGACATTGTTCTCCATGATTAACTGCATCTCATGCGTCTCTGTACTTCCATTGGCAAAGCTTAAGTTGATCGTTCCAGTGGCTGATGAATCCCCTGCTGAGAGGTTGCTCACGACGCAAGTAGTCACCCTGGCTCTGCTTTGATAATAGTAGGCAAAATCAGCCTCGGTCTCCTGTTGCCTGAAACTGCTTGTCCATTGCTGGTAGGCTTGCTGATAGTCCCCTCGCTTCATAGCATCGCAGTATGTGAGGAGGACCTGAGAGACAGAGGTGCTGGACTGAGGAGCGTTCGCTACCAACAAAGCCAACCCGGCCCCGACAACCAGGAGAAGAAGGGCGAGTATCACCCAACCGAGAGAGTGGCGCCTCCTGCGTCTTGCGCGAGGCGTACCATTGGAAACGACCGAGCGTGAGCTATCTCGAGGGGAGGCGAGTATGGGAAGAGTACTCTTTTCTGGCAGTGGAAAAGAGGAGGGTTCTCTTTCATATGGTGAGTCTGAGATATGGCTGCCGCAGAAGCGGCAGACGATGGTAGCATCTGGATTGACCCTGCCACAATGAACGCATCGCATGGGTATTCTCCCAACCAAAGCGGGACGTGGGTGTCAAACGAATCAACTTGAACACAAAGTTGGTAACCTCTGGACGAACGCTCACGAAGGACGCGGGGAGAGAATTGTCACGTATATAAGTATACAGATGCACCATATGAAAAGGCTATAAAGTAGTACTTTTGTACATCTTTCATGTAAGGAACCTGAAGCCTAAGTATCTGACAGGGAGAATCAGCAAAAGTGATACCGGTGGCGAACCCCAGGGCGACTGCAAGGGTCAAGGGCCCTGCACCCCACAGCCGCTCATCCCCCGCCCTTACCATGACTACGAAAGGGTCGCCAGCAGTGAGCCATGCGCCGCTAGCTCACCACCGTGCATGGAAATCGGGCTTTCTATGATATTTCGTGTATATCAAGCGATTTTCAAGGGAGTCATATACTGGGGATGGGCGACATTCAGCCTCTGCAAGATGGCGACCGTCTCGAACTTGGTGAGGTAGTGTTGGCCTTTCACAAAAAGTGACAAGAATAGGTAGTGGGTGGCTATGCCGAGTTTGGCTCCCGTGAAGGCCTTGCGCATCACCAATGAGACTGGCAAGCTTGAAGGTTGTCTTTATGCTTATTGGTGATGTGCAAGTATCGATGGTGGTGCTAGACCCTGGCCTTAGGGTCGAGCCGTGGTTGTGGTGCGTCTGCCTGCGATGGCATGCAAAATGGCGACCAGAATACAGGCCCCAATTAAGGCCACCAGCAGACTGCCCCAGAAGCCGAAGGTCGCATCGGGGGCCACCAGATTGACGATCAATCCGCCAACAAAGGCTCCCACCAGTCCGATCAGTAGATCACCGAGCAGACCAAATCCCTTGCCAGGCATGATGACCCCTGCTAACCAACCGGCGACCAGACCAATGACCAGCCAAGCGATCAGACCTCCGGGATTCAAAGCAGCGGCTAACACGAGTGTGGCGAGTGACATCCTTCCTTCCTCCTTTCTTTTTCCAAACGCAACCATGTCTCTCCGGTCCATCAGGCGCTCTTCAGCTGAAGTTCCTGTGGGAAACGCCTGAGCAACAACATTGCTGGCACGATGGTTGTGACACTTGTGCCACTTCTTACACGACAGATGGGCAGAAATGGATACAAGTAAACGGCGTACATGCATAGCTTTGCAGAGAAAGGCAGGTGACTACGCCGTGAGTATGGGGCTAGTGGGACGAAACGTGTGCGATGGAGTTTCCTTTCCGCGTATAGAAAAGTATGAGGTTCGCTCGCTCACGCTGGAGCAAGTGAGGCAACTGCTTGAGGCGGCCAGGGGACACAGGGTGGAAGCTCTCTGGGTACTGGCGCTGGTGACGGGTATGCGTCGTGGTGAGTTGCTCGGTCTGAAGTGGAGCGATATCAATTTGAGCGAGGGAGTGATCTCTGTGCAGTGCTCGCTTGTCGATGTGAAAG
>VBFM01000314.1:0-1862 GCA_005882595.1 Chloroflexota bacterium | reverse complement strand
TCTTCTGCACCTTCTTGTTCTGTGAGATGCCCTGAACCGTCCTGGGAGAGGGCCTGAGTTAGCATAGATACGGAACTTATGCCTGAATTACCCGAAGTAGAATACACAGCGCGCCAATTACGCCATGCCATTGTAGGCGCGACCATCCAGGATGCCCAGGTCTTTTGGGAGCGCACCATCGGTCATCCTGAACTTCCAGATTTTCTAGCTGAAATTGCCGGACGGGATATCCTGGCGGTCAGACGACGGGGGAAATTTCTTGTACTGGATTTGAGTGGCGATCTGATCCTGACTGTTCACCGTCGTATGACGGGCAATTTGTTGCTGCTCCCTCCTGGTTGGGAGATCGATACCAGCCTGCGGGAAATCGATGCTGTAGCCTGGAATACTCGAGGCCCTGCAATACGTCCTGTAGGGGCGCAATTCATTGCGGCCTCCGACCCCAAAGGGCGTAATGAATTGCGCCCCTACGAATATGGTCGCGCCTCTTTCAATCTGGCTGATGGGCGGCGTTTGTTGTATACCGATCCACGCAAATTTGGGCGTATCGAATTGTGGCCGCGTGAGCTTGAAGCTGAAGCATTGGAGGGATTGGGACCGGAACCGTTGAGTGACGAGTTTACGGTGGAGGGACTGGCACGGAGTCTCTCTATGCGCAAAGGCGCGATTAAGCAGGCGTTGTTGAACCAGGAGATCATCGCGGGTTTGGGGAATATCTACGCAGACGAGGCGCTGTATTATGCCGCTATCCACCCCCTGCGCCCGGCTTATTCGCTTTCGCCCGGCGAGATACGCTTGCTGCACGAGGGGATTGTCTCGGTCTTGACCCTGGGCATAGAGCATGGCGGCACATCGTTCAGTGAGTATCGCGATCTATGGGGTGAGGCTGGTGAGAACTACAATCACGTGCGCGTCTACCAGCAAGAGGGAAAGCCCTGCAAGCGCTGCGGGCAGATCATCGAGCGTATCGTCGTTGCTCAACGAGGCACCCATTTTTGTCCTGGCTGCCAGAAACTTACTGTGGAGTGAAAAAGGTCGAAGTGCAGTGCAGTGTGCCGCCAGGGAAGTTTGTGAAGGTGATATCGATGGTTGCCGGGATATTGCGCGGTTGACGACCATGGAGCGCGAGCGGAAAGGAAACGTAGCCGCCGCTATCACTGGTAGGATGTTGATCGAGGGTCACATCCTCATCGTGGAAATGCACGACGGCTGTCGCCATTGCGCCGCTCACGCCTGCGACATCTTTGGTCAGGCGAGCATAAATGGTGATGGTCGAATTCCGGCCGGGAGCATTGTTCGATGTCCACGAGCCACAACGATAGGTTGGA
The DNA here is from genome assembly GCA_005882595.1 of Chloroflexota bacterium. Classification (GTDB taxonomy): domain Bacteria; phylum Chloroflexota; class Ktedonobacteria; order Ktedonobacterales; family Ktedonobacteraceae; genus VBFM01. The sequence goes on along the minus strand of VBFM01000314.1, from coordinate 534 downwards.
ATTGTGGGGACGGGAGACAGTTGCGACTGAAACGTCGGGTTGATTGTGACGGTTTTCTGTGTTGGGGGCTGGTTGACGGCTGGGCCGCATGCACCCAGCAGCACAACGAGCGGTAACAATATTCCAACTGGTAACAAAAGTCTTTTATACATCATTCATCTACATAAAAACATGATCGTCAATTGGAGCCATGTGTACATTATAGCATGGCTATGCCAGGGGTGATTGCGTTTTTGAGGAGATTTTGGATAAGAAGGCCCATTGCCAAGAGTGCGGTTTCATGATCTTCGTCATAGTATGGCAACGATCTTGTTAGCGGCGGGGGGTGCATCCCAAGGTGGTACAAGAGCGATTGGGGCATAGTAGCATAGCAATTACGATGGATACTTACTCACATTTTCGTCCATCCATGCAGCAAGATGTAGCACGGATGCCTGGCGAGATGTTCGGTGATGAGTAGTAGCAATGCGGGGTTGGCAGGCGCTTCAATTTATGGTACCTTTATGATACAGGAATATTCTTAGCTGCATCGTG
>VBFM01000313.1:4598-7917 GCA_005882595.1 Chloroflexota bacterium | reverse complement strand
AAAGACCCGGTCATGGATGTGCGGCTCTTCCGCAGTTATACCTTCACGATGGCGAACATCCTGCAATGGGCCACAGTCGCGGTACTCTTCGGAAGCCTTTTCATCCTGCCGCTCTTTTTTGAGAGCATACAGGGGCTTTCCTCGCTCACGACGGGTGAAATTTTGATCAGCCAGGGCCTGGCCATGGCGGTTGGGCTGGCTATCGGCGGCAGGCTGTATAACAGGGTGGGGCCACGCATCCTTGCAGCGACCGGTCTGGCCATCGCCACGATTTCGATGATCGGCTTCACACGCCTGAACATCAGCACAACAGGCGCGGACCTGCAGCTCTGGTTGATCCTGCGCGGCCTGGGCCTGGTGGCCTAGCCTTTGCAGACCCTGGCGGTATCAGTCGTCAGCAACAGGCAGATGGCAAAGGCGTCATCGCTGATCAACTCGACCAAAGTGGTGTTCGGTGCGGTTGGTGTGGCTGTGCTCACTACCTTCCTCACCCAGCGTGGAACAACTCATGCCCAGGAGATTGCCTCTGGCTTACTGTCCCGGCCATTGAGCGGAGTGGCAGCAGCCTGTGTCCAGCAGGCGGGTCGGAATGCCCAGGCCCTTCAGGCTTGTGTGAAACAGCACGCTGTGACGATGGGCTTGAACGATACCTTCCTGTTTGTACTCATAGGCTGCGCCATCTGCACGGTACTGGCTCTCTTCCTCGGTCGCGACCCCGCTATCGAGGCGGCGAAGGCAGCCAAAAAGCGCGGCGAGATGGTTGAGACTCCGCCCGTCCCGGTCATCAGTGAGTAATGTCTTCTGTTTGCAGGTGAATGATCCTGGCGGTGGCTCTGCCGCTGCCAGGATCATCTTTCTGTGTCATATATAGTGATGCGCTTCATCGCGTCCAGTTAAGGTCAAGGGGCCATTGTTGCGTCTGTCGTAGGGACAAGGGGCGGTGAAGCGTATGGGAAGGGGCCTTGTGCTTGTCCTGGGTGGGGAATCGAACAGACACGGAGGACAAGCACAAGGCCCCCACAACCGCCCCACACCGCCCCTTGTCCCTACGCAGGTGGCAACCTGGTTCGCTTCATCTTGTTCTGATGGAGAGCCCAGGTTCAGGCTCCATGCGTCGTTGGGATGCTCTGGGCGAAACGGAAAAGGTTACCCGGATCATACATCGACTTAACGCTCTGTAGCCTTGAAAGGTTAGCGCCGTAATACGCGCTTTGCCAATTGGCCAGGTTCGGATCGATGTAATTCTGGTAGGCGGCGCCACTGGCGTAGGGGCGCATCGCCTGCCACGTGTCGGCTAGCCAGGCGAAGTTCGCAGAGACGATGGCGTTAGAGGCGCTATCATTCCAGGGCGCCAGGTATTGGGCGGAGAACAGTGCATCGCGGTGCGCGAAAGCCGTCGCGTTCGCGGCCACGCGATTGATTGCGCCGCCGCTCGCGTCGAGCAGGATGCCGCCTCCAAAAAGCAGAGGGGATGCCTGGCGCCGGTTGATTCCGTTCAACAGGGTATCGATGCCCTGGCGTGGCAGCAGGCTGGTGAAGAAGTCTGACTTGGCGCTGTAGGTTGACCGGCCCTGCTGGCCCTGCGGGTTCTGGCTGGGCAGGTGGCATTCGCCCACCGTCTTGCCATAGCAGCCCGCCTCGATCAACATGGTATCAAGGATGCTCTCTTCTGATACAAAGCGGCTGTAAGGAGCCACGCTCATGCGGCTGGTCAACTGCTGTAGCAGTGAGTTCAACGACGCGACAGGCCCTACATAGACGCCGTTCACTCGCGCGGTCGGACTGGAAGACTTGTCGCCGGTGCCCAGGAGCAGACAGTTGGACCACAATTCGTCCGGTGCCTGTGGCGCCCAGTTTTGCCAGGCATCGACCATATCGGCGGCGCTGCTCCACGGCCAGTTCAGCGTAAATATCGACAGTGTGGAGACCGGGTGCGCCTGGAAAGTGAAGGAGGTAACGACTCCAAAGTTGCCTCCACCCCCACCACGCAGCGCCCAGAACAGGTCAGGCTCATGAGTCGTGTCACAGTTGAGCACGCGGCCGTCGGCCGTAACAACCTGCGCCGCGAGCAGATTGTCGCAGGTCAGGCCGAACTTGCGGTCGAGCACGCCAATGCCTCCGCCCATTGTCAGGCCGGCGATGCCCACCGTCGGGCACGACCCGGCGGGGAGTACCATGCCGTACTGCGCGAGCGCCGCGTAGACATCGATCAGTCGCGCGCCCGCTCCCACCGTAGCGATCCCTACGCCCGTGTCCACCATCACCTTACTCATGCGGGTGACATCTACCACCAGGCCGGTGGTCGTCGAGTATCCGGCATAAGAGTGACCACCGCCACGCGGCGCGAGCGGCAGGCCGAAGCGGTTCACGAAGGCGAGGCACATCTGCACGTCCGCTGGCGAGGCGCAGTAGGCGACCGCCGCTGGTTTAATATAGTCGAAGCGCGGATCGTAGAGTTGGTACGCGATCGAGTATTGTGGGTTATCTGGCCGCACCAGCGTCCCCTGCAGGTTCCTGGCAAGGGTCGCCCAATCTGCGTCGGTGAGGGGAGGCGGTTTGGTGGGACTCGGCGTCGGCTGGGCGGGACTTGGTGTTGCATGAACAGGACTCGGCGTCGCGGTGACGGAACTCGGCGAGTCACTCACGCACGCAGTCAGAATGCACGGCACCGCTCCCAGGGCGCTTAGCGCGAGAAACTCGCGCCGGTTCATCTTCTCCCATGGAACAGCTTTTTCGGTTGTCATGACTCCCCTTTTCTTATGCGCAAGGGCTGCGTTATCTGGTTCTCATTGCTTCAGTCTCAAAAAAACGTTGCGATGTGAGAGTTTTTTCAAAACATGAAGTTTACAGTTGCAGGCTCAAGCGCCAGAAATCTGCTGTTGGCACCTCGGGCCCCTTCTTGGCACCGACTACCACATAGACATTGCCCGCCCCATCATAGGCGGCGGTTCCTAAGCGAGTACCTCCGGGTATCGGTGCAAGTTGTGTCGCATGCAGCGTGTTCAGGTCAATAAACCAGGTGGTATCCAGGACGATATTATTGGTTGGATCATATCCGCCCACCACCACGACCCTCCCATTTCCCAGGTCGCAACTTGCCGACCCATTAATATTTGGTGGTGCTATCATTTGCTCTGTTGTCCAGCTATTGGATGCCATACGATAGCGATAAATGGCGGTGCTGCCGTTTTTCTGTTCCGTATCCGTCACCCCACCCAGCAGGACAAGACCCCCGTGGCCATCAGGAGCAAGCACAGTGTACCCTACTCCGACAGGCAATGGTGCGAGCGTTGCCCATTGATTGTGCGCGATGTCGTAT
>VBFM01000313.1:0-4529 GCA_005882595.1 Chloroflexota bacterium | reverse complement strand
AAAGGTGATGGAAGCAGGAGGCGTAATCGTTTGTACATTCCCCGTAGCAGGCTGGTACTTGTATAAGAGCGTCGCGATCGCCTGGTTATCAGGAGAGTATCCTCCGGTAAAAAAGAGGGTGTTGTGCTCGTCCTGGACGACGGAGTTATTGAACATGCCAGGAAACGTACTCATAGCGATTTCCCATTGCATCGCCGCAGTATCGTAGCGGTAGAGTGCATCGTCGTTGGGCGGGGTAAAGGTGCTTCCACGATTTCCGCCGGTCATATAGATGTAATCGTGTTGCTGCAGGCGGATATGAATCGCCACATTATCCGCTTCTGGGGCAAGCAGCGAGGGCAGGGAAGACCATGTGCCGCTAAATGGCGCGGGAGTAGGAGTGCTGGCCGCTCCTGTAGGTGAGGGTTTAACCGTAGTGGGACTGCCGGGTACTGGCGTGGTAACTGTTCCACTGCCAACGCCGAGGTGGTTTGCGAGCGCGAACCCGGCAGCCGTTCCACCTACCACGACCAGCCCTGCCAGTGAGATAATGCGCCTGTCTTGAGGAGGCGGAGTGATGCTGGTGGAATATGAAACTGGCCGGGGAGTACTCGGGTCTTGAAAGACAGGTGTATTGCTAGCATTGTACTCTCCTTCGAACGCCTGGATCGTCGGGCCAGTTGTCACCGGCGCTTCAAGCACAGGTGGGGGTGGCACAAATCCTATGGGTGCTGGTGGCATACTTGTAGGGGCAGCGAAAGAAGATGGCTGTGTCTTACAGGCCTGCTCGAGAGCATTGGCAAAGGCTGTAATACTGCCAAAGCGCTGGTGCAGGTCTTTGGCAAGCGCGATCATGATCACCTGCTCGATCTGCTGCGGGATTCCTGGAACTCTCTCGTGCAGGGGCTGAGGAGGAGCAACTACCTGCTGAATAGCTACCTCGGTAAAAGACCCGGAAAAAGGACGCGCTCCAGAGAGCCACTCGTAGACAACGACGCCAAGAGCATATTGATCGCTGGCCGGATGCGGCTTGCCTTGTATCTGCTCAGGCGCCATGTAGGCCACGGTGCCGACGATTTCCTGTGTGTGCTGGTAACGCGAACTCTGGGTCGCCGTAGCAATGCCGAAGTCACTCAGCAAGACCTCATCGTTGCGCCCAAGCAACATATTTTCAGGCTTGATATCGCGATGGATCACCTTTTGACTATGCGCATATTGTAAGGCCTCGGCCATCTGCTTGACGTAGGAGACGATGTTCGCTACCGGCACACGCGCGCCTTTCGGGTGACGCGAGCGCAGGGTGCCATTTGGAGCGTAATCCATCACCAGAAAGGGTGTACCCTCCGCAACATCGTAATCAAAGACCCGAATGATGTGCGGGTGGAGCAACCGGGCAATGGTATGTGCCTCGCGTTGGAAGCTTTCTGCATCGCTGCCCGCAAGTTGCATATTCAGCACTTTAACGGCAGCATAACTGTTGAGCCGGATATGCTCCCCCAGGTAGACCTCCGCAAAGCCGCCGTGCCCTAATAGACGGATAAGTCGATAGCTGCCAAGCTGTTGTCCTGAACGGTCAACCATCTTTGCACCTCTGCCAGTAAAGATATTGCAAGCAAAAGAACCAGGTGATACAAAACAGATCTAAGTTGCGTTCGTATTGCTGTTATTCTAGTTGTTAAGCCGGAAAAAAATTGCTAAGAGTAACAGAACCTACTATACTCTACGATTTGAAAAACTTCAATCTTTCATGCCGGTCTGCTTTCAAGAAAATTTCTAGAAAAAAGAGCAGGCACCGCGTGAATGAGAAGGTGGTTTTGTAGATATAGACGAGAGGAGGGAGCGTTTTTGGAGAACCACTATTGAAGGAGTGGCTTCCTCTGTGAAATCAAGGCGAGGGCTGCCTTCTTCATCCCTCGGATGGGGCAGCCCCGCTATGCCAGATCACTTGCGTTTCTTATAGTCTCATGACCAAAGGGTGGAATTTATGAAACGTGAGAGAGTGGGCCGGCGTTGTTAGGGAAATTCGAGGTGTTGAGAACCTGGACACCCGCGTTTTGTTCCCCGTTGAATGGAGTGATGATCGGGCTGGTTGCTCCGGGTTCGCAGCCCAGGTTGAATGGAACTTTCGGATTGTTGAACCAGAGGCCCAGGTGGAACTGGTGGGTTGCACCAAAGGTTACTGTGGGGCCGCCTGGAGAGATGGAGAACGTTTCTTTGTTGAAGATGCCGCGCACGCTCACAGTCCCTGCACCAGTGCTGTCTGTTTGCAGGTCACTCTGATACCATGAGACACCGAATGGCTTGTTAGGCAGTTGGATCACGAAAAGGTCGTAGCCGGTGCTGGGAGCCAGTCCGCTTACACTGACTTTCATCAGGTCATTCAATGAGCTAGGGGTGATAGTGACGGTACCCGTTGCTTTTGGTAGGCAGGCCTTGATGTTGGGGGACGGTACCATGCTAAAGGTGAATGGGGAGCTGAGTTGGGCGCCCGCGTTGGCGTTCGCCTGAGCGAGCGAGTCGGAGAGGCTTGAGGCTCCTGCGGCGCGTGCGCCCAGGAGTACAAGTCCGCTGAGTGCGAGCATCATGAGCGCCAGCAGGCTCAGACCTTTGAACAAGCGTGAGAACGAGATTGGCATGTGTTACGCTTCCTTTCCTGTGTAAAAACTACTCATCCTGTATTTCTGGACAACGGCCAACAGCTATTGGAGGCGAGCGTTTGACACCAGAAGCGAGTGAAGTTTATTGTTTGCTCGCCTTTGATTAGCCTCTGCAGTTGTCGTACGAGTAGATTACCTGAAAAAGAGGATTGGATGTATGCGTAAAATTACCCAATTCTGATTAAACTGAGGAGAGGTCCTTCCTCTCGCTGGCCTTTCGATGATAATGTTCGGCCAGTGAGAGGAACCATCGAACACTTCGTCTTAGGCCGGAACTGGTGGGTTTACCGGGCCGCCGATTACCTGAGCGGTTGTCTCCACCACGACTCCGTTTGTAGCGCTCCCCTGCAACCAATCCAGCAGTGATTGGAAATTCGTGGCAGTGATAGAGTAGGCGTCGCAGCTGTTGCAGATGTGGTGGAACACCAGCTGCACCCAGCCACCGCCATTCTGCTCAGCCGCCGTCACATACCCCTCAATGGTGGCATCGGTCGTCCCTTGCTTGGGATTGGGCGGAGTTCGGGTCGCGTACGGATCAGCGGGTGGAATCGTCTCGGCAAAGACTTTGTGATCATCTACGCCAGAGACACCACGGCCACTGTTATAGCCGCAGGCCGCAACGATCTGTTCTGTGCCTGCATCGAACGACCCGAATGGGTAGGCGAACGATGTCGGCTGGAAATTGTGGGCGAGCAGGTTGTCGCGGTCCTGGCAGACCTGGTAATGGGCGTCAGCGTACTTGAGATGCTTCAGGTTGGCGTGTGTCAGGGTATGCCCCCCAATCTCGTTCCCAGCCGCGAACAAGTCCTGCAGCTGCGACCAGGACAGATGGGTCGAGTCTCCAATGAAGCCGGTGTTGACATAGAACGTCGCATGCATACTATGCGCGTTCAGCATAGCCAGGGCCTGATACTGGTCGGCATTGCCATCGTCAAACTCGACGGTCACAACAGTTTGTACCGCAGCTGAGGCCCTCGCGTGATGGAGCAGCAGCAACGCACCTCCAGCGAGAAGAGCTGCCGCCAGGAAAATCCTGGTGTACCTGGCGATGTTACGAGCAACATGTGCCTGCATCTTGTCCTCCTTCAGGCAGCTATCTGCCATGCGAAAGCTAATGGCGAAGTGGCCGTGAGATCGACGGCGGGCTCGTCGGTTGACCAGGACTGGACGTTGTCCTGAAACGTCGCTGAACTTCCATTAAATTGAGCATATTGGTCGACTCCGTTGGCCGGGCAAGTCACCATACCAGAGACGAGGCCCTTCGAGGTGGTCTTATTAGGCCCCTCGACTGCCGCGCCAGAGAGAACTGGCGGCGAGCCGTCGAGTGAGCCTGCGAGATTCGCGACCTGGTGCTGCATACAGTGCGGAAAGGTCGAGCCGTCACCGACAATGAGTGATATCCCCCAGGCGTTCGCCCCCAGGATATTGGCCAGCCATTGGACGCCATAACTCGCGTAGGTAGTAGTGCCCGTGAGATGGTCGTACTCACTCGCCATGACGACCAGGCCAGCACCGTGGGACGTCGTATCGAAGGCCGCCCAGGTAAATCCAAATCCGAAAGGGTCGGTCCCAGCTTGCGCGACCGCCTTGTCCAGCTGCTTCTTCAGATCGGAGAGCAAAGCCGCCTGTGTCACTTCAAGCCCGGCTGGATTCCCTGCCTGTGCGAGCGCATGATAGAGCTCGTAATGGGCGGCCCCGCTCACATCATAGAGGTTCAAGGTGTCAGCCGCGTCGTTCGGTCCAGTAATGTAGGCGTGGGCCCAATGTGCAGCGGATTGGAGATAGAATAACGGGTCGGTGTGTGGTAAACCCGCAGGGAGGTTGCCGCTCGCCAGGGCGAAGTACAGCTCCGCCGCACCAAACTCCAGGTCGTCCCGCCACTCTGTCTCGGGA
>VBFM01000099.1:11858-15384 GCA_005882595.1 Chloroflexota bacterium | reverse complement strand
TCCACAGTAATTTCCTCGAAGTGCCCTCGCTCCACATGCGAGGACGCGATACGTTTCCTGCGCCCCTCCATTTCACTTGAATCTTGACAGTTCACCACAAGCAGAATGATATAATGCTATGCGTTGATATGTACCATGCATCTATCTACGAGGAGACGTAGCTACAGCAGGACGCCATGAGAAGGAGCAATCAGTCCATGCCTATATATCGTCTGAGAATCGCGTTGCCTTTCGCCTTACTATTGATGTTGTTGCTGGCGGCTTGTGGTGGAAGTTCCTCAACGCCCGCCAGGCCATCACCCACACCATCGCCCGCGCCAGAGCAGGGTGCGCAACTACTGGCGAAGGCTGCGCAAGCGTTGAACGGCGCGAAGACAGTGCACGCCATCTTTGCTCTAACGCTTGAAGGCCCCTCTTTTAACGGCACGCTTACAAGCGAGCTTTGGAATGTTCCACCAGATAAAAGTCGCACGCTTGTGCTGCAATCTACCATTACACAGGCCCCTGTCGGGTCCATTACGGTCAGCAATGGCACACAAATCTGGCAATACGACCCGGCTAAAAAGGTTGTCTATAGCGGGCGGGTCGGTACAACCGGCACGAATAACGAGGGAAATGCGAATCAGTCGATCTTCAACCTTGTGCGTTCTATCTTCGGCCACAGCAATGCGACCCTGGTTTCCACGTCTGCGAGCGTAAATGGACATGCTGCCTACGACATTCATGTCACGCCACAGGCTCAGACAAGCGGCAGCAATGCTAATACATTCAGTTACAATGGTGATGTTTACCTGGACAAAACTACCGATCTGCCCCTGCAGGTCAAACTCAACATCCAGGGTTTGGGGCAGGTCACGCTCAATTTGTCTATGCTCACGCTCAACCAACCCATCGACAATAGCCTCTTCACCTTTGTGCCGCCAGCGGGCGTCAAAGTCCTACCTTTCCCTCAGCCGACCCCGGACACCGGATCGTTGACGCTGAGCCAGGCGCAACAGCAGGCGGGCTACCATCTACTGAACATTCCGACCTCCCAGGCGGCTTATACATTGCAATCGGTGGACGCGCTAGGCGCCCCCGGTAATCAGATTTACACGCTGAATTACCTCTACACTCAAGGGAACGTCAAGTTCTCTATTTCCGAGGGCAAGGCGCTGGCGAACTTACCCACTACCGGCCAGCAGCTTCGCCTACGCGGAACAACTGGAACCGTCTCCACCGTCGGTAATATTACGACGCTCTCATGGACGGAGAACGGCGTGGGTCTGCAGATCGCGGGACAGTTGGCTTCTGGGCAACTGGTGGCTATAGCGAATTTGTTGGGGTAATTGATGGCATCAATTTCGATATTGACCCAGGGCGACCCGTAGGGGCGAGGGCGGTTGTCATGGAAGCGCGGTGCTATGCAGAGCCGTAGATTGTGAGGTTGGAGAAGCTGGCATCGGCACTCTTTGCCGGGGCGAGGGTTCCTGCCACAAGACCGATCTGCCCGCTGCTATAAGTAGCGTCCTGCACTTCTTTGACGAAGGTGCCATTGATAAAGAGTTGGAAATTCCCACCCCTGGCGATGATGAATAGGGTGTTGTTGGGGGCGATGGCGCTGCTAAAGGTTCTGGGGACAAGCTGGACATACGTAGCGCCAGCATTGGCGTCGTGGCGGCGGAAGTAAAATTCTCCCTTGTCGGTGATTTCAAAGTCATAAAACTGGTCGCCATTGGCGCGTAAAATGATGCCGGCATCGCTTCCCTGTAGCAGGGAAAGGTCGACTTTGATGGCGCCATTGCTAAACGTGACGCCGCTTGGCGAGCAAGGTTGGAGATAATCAGTCGTACTCACCAGTACGTGGTATGTCCTGCCGGCGAAGGCGCATCCGACACCATCGTTGGGCCAGCGGTTATTGGTGTTACTGCTGAGATTATCGCTCAGGAGTGGAGTAGCGCCGGTGATGGCGGTGGCGGTGGCATAGGCCGCTTGCTGCGCGGTAGATGTTGCGCCTGGCGAGGTGGTCGGTGTTTTACTGACGCCGGCGGTATTCGCCGTTCCCAGGCCAGGGGTGGCGGGACCGGGATTCGCCTGGCTACCGGGCAGATGCAAGAGGACGTAAAAGCCGGCAGCGAGCATGATAAAGACGAGTAAACCAATCAGCAATGTGACGCCGATGCCTGGTCTGCGTTTACGCCGGTCTGCGGAAACACGCCGCCGGGGTGGAGTGGGTGTTGGTCTGACACGCGTGCGGGGCGCGCCCGCCGCAGGATATCTTGCTACCGGCGGGGATTCGGGATGATAGGGTGGGTAGGACGGATATGCTGGAATGTACAATTTGTCTTGTTGAGGTGACCCGACAGGCGCAAGCGGTTCGAGGGGTCGGGTACAGGCTGGTGTGGGTTTTCCAAGTTGAGCGGGGAGTGTAGGCAATTCGCTCTCCATTTCAGCTGTTTCGTAGAGCATGGGTGTCTGCTGAAAAGCGGGCGGCGACTGGCCCTGTCCCTGATTGAGCGCGCGCATGTAGGCCTGCGTGAGGGCAAGCGGGGTTTCATAGCGTCGGCGCGGGTCTTTGTCAAGGGCGCGCAAGATGACGAGGTCTACCGCGTGCGGAATGGCTGGATTAATGCGCGACGGTGGGATGGGTTGTTCGCGCATCTGTTTTAAGTAGACTGCGAGCGCGGTATCGGCTGTAAAGGGTGTCTGGCCTGTGACCATTTGATAGAGCAGGATACCCAGGGCATAGATGTCGCTGCTCTTGCTGGCAGGACTATCAGCGAGTTCAGGAGCCATATATTCGGGGGTTCCAAGCAATACCCCTGTCTGGGTAACTTTCCCTGCGCCCTCTATGGGTTTAGCCAGGCCAAAATCCGCGAGGTAGGCGTACAGGTCATCGCGCAAGAGAATATTGGAGGGTTTGATATCGCGATGAATGACGCCGTGATCGTGGGCATATTGAAGGCCGCCGGCAATTTGTTGCAGGAGGATTCCGGCGTCTTCCAGCGACAACGGCCCCTGTTCGAGCAATTCGAACAGGGTGCGATGCTCGATGTAGGGCATGACGAGGTAATGCCAGGGAGCTTGCTCACCATAATCAAAGGCGGGAAGTATGTGATCATGGTGCAGGTTGCCTATGGCTTCGGCCTCGCGTTGAAAACGCTCGATATATTCGGTATGGGTGCTACTGACGACTTTGAGGGCTACCTCGCGATGCATGAGTTCATCGTTCGCGAGGTAGACTTCGGACATTCCACCGCGACCGAGGCGCCGCAGCAGACGATAGCGGCCTAACCGTGTTCCTTCCAGTCCGGGCATATACTTCTACATTCCTTTGCGCGGTGATCTTGGTTCCATCCCTCCCACTCTCCCAAATTCCATAGGCAGTATCTTGATAACCAGCTTGCCAACGAACTGCGTTCTAGCTCTGCTCAGGCAAGCTGTAAGGTAGTATATGCGCCGAGATTGGTGAATGTCAACCTTACCTTAGCAATTAGTCGCCATTGTCGTTCCCATCACCATTGTCACCCCCTCCATGACCATGACC
>VBFM01000099.1:0-11841 GCA_005882595.1 Chloroflexota bacterium | reverse complement strand
GCGGGGTATTTTGTGTATCTGGCAATTGCTTCGATGGGCTATTGCTCAGGCCACCGTTTTGCGTTGCCGCGATGGAAATAGGCGGCGATGATTGCAGATGTGGTGCGACTTTTGGTTGGGAAGTGTGAGTAGTGGTAATGACCTTCCCAACAAAGGCGGCATTAGTGCCCAATGCGGGATCTGCCTGGACGCCGTTCTTCGACAGCAGAAAACCCAGGGAGATGGGAATCGCGAGCAATACGAGCGCGGTGAGAGAGAGTATACCTTTTTGTACGACCCGGAGTGTTTGATACCTTCGACCCTTCAGGGCAGGAGTGGCAGCAGCGCTACACGGGACGGCACGATCCTGGGCAGGGGCAAGCGCGGGGGGGTAAACCCGCGCCCCTACCCTATACGGTTTTACCGCCGACGCTTTCTTGACCGGGTAGAGGGTGATGCTTACCGGGGGGAGGGTTTGCATGGCGGCGAAAGTTCTTAATTCCGCGGGTGCATACAGTGCATTGGTGTATGCCCAGGCCAAGGCGCTGGCGCTGGGAAAACGGCGATGCGGGTCTTTGTCGATGGCACGCAGGATGATCTGCTCGACGGAGCAAGAGATGGCCGGATCGAGTGTTGAGGGAGGCGCGGGTTGTTCCTGGATGTGTTTCCAGTAGGTCGCGATGGGAGTCGTGCCGGTAAATGGAAGCTTGCCTGTTAGCATCTGGTAGAGCAAAATTCCCAGCGCGTAGATGTCGCTGCTGACACTTTCAGGCACCTCAGCCAGTTCTGGAGCCATATACTCCGGTGTGCCAATCAAGCACCCGGTTTGGGTTATACCAGTGTCCTCTCCGAGGGGTTTTGCCAGACCAAAATCGGCCAGGTAGATATGCTGACCATTGGGGTCATTGAGCAGTATATTTGAGGGTTTGATATCGCGATGAAGTATGCCTTGCTCATGCGCGCACTGGAGCGCGCTCGCCAACTGAACGAGGAGACCGCCTGCCTCTTCCTGCGTCATTTTGCCCTGCATCAGCCGCTCGCGTAAATTGCCGTGCTCCATATAGGGCATGACGAGGTAGTGATAGTCGTCAAAGGTGCCGTCATCCAGCAGAGGCAAGATATGTTTGTGCGAGAGGTTACGAAGTATGCGTACTTCACGCTGCAAGCGTTTGATACAGTCGGGATCATTGACGAGTTTGATCGCGATGTGTTGCTGCGTCTGTTCATCGAAGGCGAGGAAGACCTCCGACATGCCCCCGCGCCGCAAACGCTGCAGAAGGCGATAGCGCCCTGAAATCACTCTCTTCTCTTGTTCCAGCATTGTAGTTTCCCTGGCGTTTTTTTATTATCCGGTAGTTGTTGTTAGTTCTATTACGTGCCCCAGGCGGAATTCGTGACTGAGCATTTTGAACGTAGGAACTTTTGGCGGCATGTGACTTAAAGGGCTATTACTGCTTTCTCCTCTCGACTGAGAGTAAACAAATGCCAGAGTTTCCAATTCGATTGTATTCTTTTATTAACTTTGATGTCAAACTAACAGCCCTTCGTGTCGGCTCCGAGCCGCCAGCGAAGTTGGTCCACATTACGAAGGAGGCGCTCCATGATATGGCGGCGCAGACGATAGACGTGCTGCACATCGCAAAACTCTTGAGGGCAGTGACGCATGATCTCCCTGGGCTTGAGTCCGCAGTAATAGAGCAGGTACATCAATCGCTGTTCTTGCTGGTTGGGGAACATATCGAGCAGGAGTTCCCACAACTCATTGCTGTCTACAGCTTCTTCTACAAGTGGTTCTCCTGGAGAACCGGGTTCAGGTAATTGTGTCTCTCTTGGCCGCGAGTAGACGCGCAGAGTATCGACTATAGCGGCATTCAGACTCGCGCGCAAGTACTGGAGAGCGGCCCCTAGTGAACTGAATTCTAGCTTCTGGTTAAGGGTGGTCGCCTGCCAGAATCGTTCGAAGGCACGAGCTACGTAGTTTTCTTCGCTGTCGTAACGATAAGCTGCTTCACGGCGTGGATGGCAACGTATCCAGCCAAGCACGATCTCGCCAAAGCATTGTTGCAGCCAAAGCCAGGCATCCTGGCTGCCCTGCACGGTAGCGCGGCGAAACAGCTCTAATGCGAATTGCTCATCGGATGGTTCTCCTTTGCGATAGTTACCGATTTCCTTTATACAGTGCTGCGCAAGCACCTGAGCGCTCATGGTAGAGAGTGCGGGAGCTGCTGATGATAGAGACTTCGGAGATTTTTTTTCAGAAATGGCGGAACGCACCCCTTGTGAAGCAGCGAGTGGTTCTGCGTATTTGTTACAAAACCTATACGTCGGGTACATGATGTGATTTCTCCTTCAAAACTCCCTATAGACGGTTGAGACTATTCGCCCTTCTAAATTTACCTTACTTGCTGCCGAGCTACATCCGTCAAATGACGTATATGATTACGTATTTTTCCATTTTGGTGAAGGGGAAAATTGTCGTTTGATACATAAATTCACTTTTCTTGCTACTGAAAAGCTCTTCTGTTTTGCCAGTTACCCATCTCTCTCGTCAAAAAGTGAGACTTTGATTTTCACATCAGAAATGCACCTGATATCACTGGCCCAGTCCTGAGGCGATCAGCCGTGGTAGTAGTCGGCGAGTACGGTAAAAGCCGCCTTGGGTTCCCAGGGCATGTCGGGGTAGGTGTCGCCGAGGCGGTTCTCCAGGATCTTGACAACGCCCCAGCTGGCCATGTCGAGGTCTTCGCGGGGGTCGCTGCGATGTGGCAGGCCATAGCAGGCGAAGGTGCACACGAAGGCGGCGTCGACCCCCTCCGTGGTGAAGATGTCCAGCAGCTCACGCAGGTAGGTGGCCTGCTCCTGCTCGTCGCGGACGTAGTCGCCGTTGAGCCGCACCGGGGTGGTCCCGTCGTACTCGACGATCTCCCCGCTTCGGGCGCCGTGGTCGGCCGCGCCGCGGTGGGTGGTGCAGCCGAACTCGGTGATCGCGACCGGCTTGCCCTGCACGACCAGCGCGCGGATGCCCTGCTGGTAAACGTGGGCGACCTCCTTTGCACGGTGGGCGTCGACCGAGACGATGTCGAACGGCGTCCAGTCGACGCCCTCGAGCGGGATGGAGGCGTAGGTGACTTTGCCGCCGAACCGCTCGCGGACCGTGGCGACGGCCTTGGCGAGAAAGTCGTTGATGCGGGCGGGCAGCCCGGCCAGCAACTGGGGAGTCTCCGGCTGTCGCCGGAGCAGATTGCCGACCCGCTCCTCGAGGCTGTCGCCGGGCAGGAACCCGGTGTTGAACAGGCTCAGCTCGGCGCCGGTGACGAACACGACCTCGGCTCCCCGGCGGCGGATCCGCTCGGCGCGCTCCGCGCCGTCGGCGAGCAGGTTGAGCATCTCCTCGGGGTCGAGCTGGTAGGTGAACGGCGAGAACCAGACCTCCAGGCCCAAATCGGCGGCGTGGCGCGCGGCGAACTCGAGCCGGTCCAGGTCGTCGCCGAACAGGCGCACCGCGGTGCAGTGCAGGTCGTCGCGGATGATCTGCAGCTCGCGCCGGACGACCTCGTGGTCGAACGGCCGGCGGGTGACGCCGTCGAAACTGAATCCGGTGTCGTAACCGATGCCCTTGGCTCGCAGGAATCGTTCTTGTTGCACGACTGATTCGGCGTTATTGAGCTTCATACACGTTTTCCTTTCGGACACTTTTTTGCTTCAGACAAGAAAACAAAAGAAAAGGACAGGAGAACATCAGGACATAGTATCTACTAAAGCGATACTTCCTTCAGCCTCCAAGCAAGCTGCTCTACGATTGTTCTGAGGCTTTCTTCGCTTCTGTTGAGGGCTGAAAAAGTCGCAGAACGATCTGGGCATCAGGAACATAGGTGCGGAATTGTTCTGGATCTCGCAGAGCCCAGCGGGTGAGGCCATCAAGACAGGCGCTCATCACCGCCACCAGTTGATCTGGGTCACCCGGCAAAACCTCGCCGGTGGCCTGGCCCTCGACAATCAGTTGTCTCATCGTCGCCAACAGCATTTGATAGCGTTTGCTGAGCAATTCGCGTATCTCCTCGGGCAGAGCATCCGCATCGAGAGCATGATGAAGCAGTTGATGGGCCTCAAGTGGTTCGCGCTGCCCGCGTGCTCCCACGATACTCGAAATCAGCGTAGCAAGACGTTCCCCTGGTGTTCCAGGCATCTGCACAAGCTGTTGGAACCCGGCAGAATCGTCTGGTACTGTCTGCTTGACCAGCTCAGAGAAGATGGCCTCCTTGTCGGCAAAGTAGCGGTAGGCCAGTCCGAGACTGATCTGAGCTTCAGCGGCAATATCTGTGATCGTCGCTTCCATCCCCTTGCGAGCAAAGACGCTCCTGGCACTCGCCAGGATCTTTGTACGTTGCGCTTCGCGCAGGCGTTGATTCGCTTCTGGCGTTCGAGGCATTCCACTGTCCTTTTCAATGAATGAAAATTTCTTTCATTGTTAAATATACCTCTTCAGTCCATCTTTGTCAAGCTCTTGACGATCCCGCACGGAGAAGCGCATGGGCTTCGGCAGTTGGCCGATTAAGATAGAGAGGAAGGTGCCAATGATCTTTGAGCCAGGTGGTATACAGGTCTACGTACAGCCGATTGCGCGCAATGAGGGCGTACACATCATCCACACGCAGGTGGGCATGTTGCTCTCACAGAGCCGCAAGCGTTATGCCTGGGGTCGTCAGTTAGATGCAGCACAGGGTGGTTTTTGGGGGAGCATGCTGATATCATAATGAATAGTGAGTGGGATATATTACAGCGAGGAGAAGGAGATAAACCATGGCTATCAGTATTGATGTCTGGTCAGATTTTGTTTGACCTTTCTGCTTTTTAGTGGCCTCCAGTTTGGAGAAGCTTGAGAAGCAGTTTGAAGTGGCTATTCATTGGAGATCTTTTGAGCTTCGACCGAAAGGTTCTCCTCCTATACCAGCGCAGTACAGGGCGCGTATAGAGGCAGGGCGTCCCCTATTGCAAAAGAGGGCACGCGAAGAATATGGGCTGGAGTTGAATGCCGGTCCGACCGGTATCGATAGTCGGCCCGCGCTCATCGCTGAAAAGTATGCTGAAGCGCAGGGGAAAGGTGACGTTTTCCATAAAGCCGTGATGCACGCGTACTGGCAAGAAGCAAGGTCGATTGACGGTCCCAGCGTACTGAAGGAGATTGCAGAGCAGGTTGGTCTCAGTACCGAGAACTTCGATAATGTCCTGACCGACCCGGCATTTGATGCCGAGGTATCAGCTGATGTTGAGCTTGCACATGAATATGGGCTCAGCGGCGTGCCAGCGCTCATCTTTGCCGAACGCTACCTTGTGATGGGAGCACAGCCATACGAGGTATTGCGACGGGTTGTCGAAAAGATTCTCGAAGAGGAATAGGGCGATTCTCCTGTAGAACGGTCTACCGGTATGCTTATAATCAAGTTACTGCTGACTCCCCTGCTCATCGGCATGGTGAGCCTGGCGGGTCGTCGTTGGGGGCCAGCGATTAGTGGTTGGTTCGTTGGTCTTCCCCTGACATCTGGTCCAGTGATGCTTTTCCTCGCACTCGATTCGGGAACGATGTTCGCGGCCAGAGCTGCTGAGGGTACCTTGCTTGGGCTGATCTCGGTAGCGAGTTTTTGCCTGGTCTATAGCTGGCTTTCATTGCGTGTCGGCTGGTTGGGGAGTCTGCTGGTAAGCTGGTGCGTGTTCTTTGCTTCGACCTTTATCTTAGAGCAGTTCTCAATGCCCGTAAGTATTGCATTTGCTCTAGTCATCGTCTTCCTCGCCATCGTGCTGAAACTGTTTCCTACTTATCGAGGTAAGTACACTATGACATCCCCGCCTCAATGGGAGGTACTGCTGCGCATGGTGACGGCTACGGCATTTGTGCTGGCGCTGACAGCGGTTTCCGGTGTGTTGGGACCTCAATTAAGCGGACTACTTACGACATTCCCGATCTATGCCACTATATTAGGCAGCTTTACGCACCACTTCTCGGGTGCGGCTGCGGCCGGTAGATTGCTGCGCGGGGTGGTCTTCGGCACGTTTACATTTGCCGTCTTCTTTCTGATCATCGCTACCACCATAGAGCGAGAGGGCATCGTGTTTGCTTTCGGAGCAGCTATACTGGCAGCGTTGTTGTTGCATGGAGGTTCGCTCTGGCTCCTGAGAAGATACATCGATGTTTCCTGAAATGGTACTTATGAGGATGTCAATGTTCCTGGAAAGCGTTATGATAGACAGAGAACATTTCCCTGAGGAAAGAGCATAAGATAAAGAGGGGATCTATTGTGATAAAGGCAGAAAACCCACAACAAGTTATCCGGCTGCTGCGCAGCTTGCGCGCGGTACGCCAGTTTCGCCAGGAACCGATACCGCAGGAAGTGATCGATGCATTGCTCGAAGTGGCACGCTGGACGGGCACCGCCAGCAACCGCCAGCATTGGGAGCTTGTGGTGATACAAGAGAAGAAGACGCTGCAGGCGCTGGCACGGTGCGAGGGTTACGCGCAACACCTGGCAGGCGCGGCGCTGGGAATGGTGCTGGTGATGTCTGGAGAGCCTGGTCTTGCTGAACAGGAGACCTATGATGAGGGAAGGTTGAGCGAGCGCCTGATGCTGGGTGCCGAGGCCTATGGCGTTGGTTCATGCATTGGCTGGCTCAAAGGGAAGGGCAGGACTGATGCGAAGGCGCTGTTGGGTATCCCGCAAGAGCGCCTAGTACGTACGACAATTTCCTTTGGCTATCCTGATGAGGAGGCGCTGCGCGCGCGTCCTAAACGTACTGATGCTCGTAAGCCTCTGTCTGAGCTTGTGCATTTTGAACGCTATTAGTAGCACGATGACGACCGCGAGGGTGTAGGGACAAGGGTGTTCGGTGACGGCAATGTGGTGTTGCCGTCACCGAATGAACACTACTTCATAGTTCCGCGTTTTTGAATCTCTGCCATAGGCGACGGGCGATGCGCTGACCATCGCGTTCCAGGCCGTAGCGGGCGATGTAGTGGCAGATGTTTTCTATATCGCGCGTCAGGAGGTCGAGGGCATTGGGATTAAAGCGCGGGTCGATGGCCTGGGGGAAATCGATGATCCTGACCTGGCCCTGCCAGTAGAGTACATTGTAGGCCGAGAGATCGGCGTGTATATAGTTGTTGGCCAAGCAGAGTTCGATGTTGCGCATCAATTGCTCGAAGAGGGGGTACACTTCGTTGTGCGAGAGTTCGACGTTCTGGAGGGCCGAGGCTGGTCCACGATGGTCACCCAGGTACTCCATGAGGATGGCGCTTTCGCTCCTGGCCATAGGTCTGGGAATATCTGCTCCCACCTTTGAGAGCGCGTTCAGGGCGGCGAATTCGTAGTCGATCCATATGCCGAACTGGGCCTCGCGTCCAAAACGAGATTTGTTCTGGACGGCGCGGCGCACATGCCCATCAAGGATTCGGCGTCCCTCCTGGTAGATGGAATCGTTCTTGAAGCCGCGGTGGTTGCGCGAGCGATAGACCTTGGCGGCGAGCAGTTCTTCGCCGGTCGAGGGATGCGCCCGGCAGCAGTAGACGGTTGCCTCTTTGCCACTCTTGACGACGTGCAGAACCTCGGTGATCAGTCCTTCTGTAAAGAAATGATCGAGGGCAGCCTGCACGGGGTCTTGCTCGGCTAGAATTTCCTGTTCTTCCACTTCGTCCAGTTCTCTGAATAGCTTACGCTTTGACATGTTGTGTGTATGCTCCTTGTTATCATTTTCACTTCGTTGCTCACACCAAAAAATTCGTTTTTCACCAACATAGGGCACCATTCCTTTCTTGCTGCCGCCAGGATGCTTCCGACCATACAAAAGGGCCGCAAGCATCACGCCCGCGGCCCTGTTCTTCATGAAGAAAGCCGTCCAGTTCAGGACGGCCTGTTCGATATGATACGTTAGTGGGTGGGATAAATCCCGCCCCTACAATCGTCGAAAATGCTTCTGGCCTTCCCGGAGACATGATGCTACTGTGAGGATTGTTCCTTTGTGCATTGCACGCTCCTTTCGTCTTTGCCCTGGAACGGGTTTGTTCGAGGGCTGCCAGAAACTATTGTTGTATGTCGAGTGTACCTGAACGAGCTTGCTTCTGTCAATGGTAATTGGTAGGCAATTAGCAGGGTAATAATTCACAATTTGCAGGGAGCGAAATATCAAGGCTTCTTACCCCAGGCCGTGAGCAGGTACATATTCATCTCTTTGTGACTGTTGTTATTATACAGAAATGTTTTTTGTACCGCAATGCTCTGCTATTGGTCGGCTCTACCACGAAGTAATTCGCTATATTGGATGTGATATATTGCATACACGAGGGCATCTACTCTGGAGAAATTGATCTCTTCCATCTGACGATCAGTTCCACGAGGTGTTCATGCGTGCATCTGCTAATAGTGAAGGAGAGGAGACCATCCATGTTCGAAGTCCATAATTCAACTCACCAGTTTGAAGTCCACGATCCAGAAATGCTTGCTCAAGCAAAGGCTGTTCTGGATGCCTGTTCCTCTCCGCAGGAGATGCAGGAAGCCGTTCTCGCGGCAGTTACCCGCAATGACGAGTGGCGCGGTAAGCGTTGCCTGAATCTCTTAGCCCCTGAAGCTCCCACCAGTCCGGCGGTCAGAGCGCTCCTTTCGGCTGAGGTAGGCACACGCGCTGCCGAGGGGCATATCGGCCCGGTGAACCGCTGGTTCGCAGGCACCAAACATATCGACGAGATCGAAGCGTTGTGTGTCGAACTCTTGAAAAAGGCCTTTCGCGCTCGCTATGCTGATCACCGGCTGGTGGCAAGCATGATTGGCAACCTGGCAGTTTATACAGCCTTGACCGAACCTGGCGATGTCATTATGAGCATTGCTCAACCTTTCGGGGGGCATTCCAGTAACCGTGTCGATGGGCCAGCCGGGGTACGTGGTTTGAAGATTGTAGATATCCCGTTTGACGCGGTCGAACTGGAAGTTGACCTTGACCTCTTCCGCAAAGTCGCCCCATTGGTACGCCCAAAAGTGGTCGCGCTGGGGGCTTCGATGACGCTGTTCCCCTTTCCCATCCAGGCCATCCGCGACATCGTCGCGGAGTGGGGTGGGTACGTCTTCTTCGATGGAGCACATCAACTGGGCTTAGTGGCCGGCGGTCAATTTCAAGACCCCTTGCGAGAAGGAGCCGCGGTGATGACGGGATCGGCAGGGAAAACATTCAGCGGTCCTCAGAGTGGAATTCTGGTGTGGGATGATGCGCAGCTAACTACACCTCTTACCACCGTAGTTTTCCCGGTGTTAGCGGCAACACATCAAGTGAACCGGGTAGCGGCCCTGGCTGTGTCAGCTGCCGAAATGATCGCCTATGGAAGTGTATACATGGCCCAGATTGTACGCAATGCGCAGGCGCTTGGAGCGGCATTGACTCGTCGAGGTATTCCTGTCCTTGGAGCACATAAAGGCTATACCACCACCCATCAAGTAATAGCCGATGTGCGGCGCTTTGGTGGTGGGTTGGAAGTTGCCCAACGACTGGCACGAGCCAATATCATCACGAATAAGAATTTGATCCCCTCTGACAAAGCAGAGGATTGGGATCATCCCAGCGGACTCCGTTTAGGAACGACCGAAGTCACGCGCCTGGGGATGCACGAGGCAGAGATGGAGACTATCGCAGATTTTATAGCACGTCTACTTGTCGAGCAGGCCGCGCCAGAAGATGTGATTGACGATGTCGTCGCTTTCAGGGAACCCTACCAGACGCTCTACTATTGTTTTGATCACGGTTTGCCGGGTGATGGTTCCCAACTCCGGCAGTGATGAGTTGTGATGCGCACAAACCACGTGCCGGCACTTATCCATCCTGCCAACAAGGCTGACAGCTACGCGGGACGAGCGGAGAAAGAAAAGCAGATATGAACATACCGTCAAACGCACGCATTTACGATCTCGAGCAGCCGCGCTACTTCGGAGCGCCGATCTATCCAGGCCACGCGCCCGGCTATTTTTACACGCTCCATCGCCGTCACGAACGCGGCATGGGAGAGGCCAGGACGGGCGCTTCCGGTTTTATGTACACGACCGAGCACTCAGGCACTCACATCGATGCGCTGTGCCACCAGGCCGAGAATTTACACCTGTACGGCGGACGAGAGATTGATGCCAAAGTTCAAACCTCGTTTGGTTTCACGGAACTGGGCGTGGAGACGATTGCGCCACTGATTACACGTGGAGTCATGCTTGATATCGCGCGTCAGCGGGGAGTGGACCGTATAGGGGTGGGAAATCCTATTCGGCGCGATGAAGTAGAGGCCGCGGCGCAAAACGGGGGAGTCTCGATAGGTGAGGGTGATGTTGTGCTGCTGCGCACGGGCAATGGCGCGCTCTGGCATGACCCGAGCGTGTATCTGCAAGCGGGAGGGGTGAACGCAGAGGCATCCACCTGGCTCGCCGACAGGGGAGTGCGAGCGGTAGGAGCCGACAATGTGGCATGGGACGAGGTTGGCGTTGTCGATCCCGATCTTCAGGTAACGCTGCCCGGCCATGTGATCCTGCTTGTGCGCAACGGCATCTATATTCTAGAAAACCTCTTCCTGGAGGAGTTGGCGCGCGACGAGTGCTATGAATTCACCTTTATTTGCCTGCCACTCAAGCTGCGGGGAGCCACCGGCTCGCCCGTACGCCCGGTGGCTGTTGCTCCTTGAGTGCACTTGATGATCGGGGATATGGCGGTCGAAGTGGATTGAGCCCTATAACGTTATGAAAGAAAACAGCCCCAGTTTCCTGGAGCTGTTTTTTGACGAGCGCCTGCTTCCTACGCGCTACCTACATCACCGGGAAAGTTTCGTACACCGAAACCTGGCCACCACTGCGCAACACCGGGCAACCTCTGGCCAACTCGGCTGCTGTATCCAGCGAATCAGCCTTGATAATGGAATACCCACTGGCCATCGCTCCGGCAGGGACATCGCTGACGGTTCCGTCGCTCGCGATGCGTTTGGCATGCGGGGTAAAGGGATTGCCCCCGTCCGCCAGAGCACTGCCGAGTCTCCCAAACCAGGCACCCCACGCTTGCATGGATTCTGCCTGTTCGGCCTCAGTCTCGGCCATGCCACCACCGCTATAAAGTAGTACAAAATTCGCCATGGCTGTTCCTCTTTCTTTTTCTGCATTCTTTGAAGGATGCTCATTTTCATCCTTGCAGTAGAACGACGAATGACTTGTGGCGAAATCGACAACGTTGTTCTTTCAGCGCGAAAACCAGGGGAAAAACGGTGACACCCGTTGCTGGTACGCTGTATAGGTAGGGTGTCGTGCCAGCAGGTGGCGTTCCATCAGGGGAATGCTGACGCCCAGGAAGAGCAGCAGCATGGCAATTGGGCCGACGATGACCCACCAGAAGTTTGGATAGGCCAGCGGTACGAAGAGATACAATCCCCACCAGAAGAGCACCTCGCCAAAGTAGTTCGGATGGCGCGAAGCCGACCATAATCCTGGTGGAATCACCTGCCGTGTCGCTTTTGGCTCGCGGCGGTATCGCCGCATCTGGAGATCTGCCGTCCCCTCGATGATGATGGCAGTCAATGTGACCAGCGCGGCCACACCATCCAGCCAGATCAGTTGGGGGTTGCGGTCGCTCAGGGTAGGCCATAGCGCCAGGCAGCCCAGGAAGACCAGGATGGTGGGCAAGAGGTGAATACCCAGAAAGCTCGCAGGCCAATACAAGACTCCAGTCTGTTTTTGGATATCCTGATAGCGCCAATCTTCGTGGTCTAACCCGCGCCATTGAGTGGCCCAGTTGGTTGTCAGGCGAATGGCCCACAAGCAGAGGAGCGCGAAGATGAGGACGTGGCGCGGATTGGCGAACCCATTC
>VBFM01000312.1:0-3310 GCA_005882595.1 Chloroflexota bacterium | reverse complement strand
GAACCCCAGGAGCAGGAGTGCAGAGGGCTGCGCCCTCTGCCGGGGCGTGGGGTGTCCCCACTTTTCCCCTTTTTTGGGTGGGCGGGCGGGGAAAAAGAACCTCGCAACAACCCTGACCTAAAAGATTGAATAACTTGCATTTTCACCCAGACTCATGCATAATGCATCGAAATACGTGTGGAGGTACGTCATCGATGCTAGCAAAAGTGCAGAGCTGCGCAGTAATCGGCTTGGAAGGCGCACTCGTCGAAGTTGAAATTGATCTCTCCAATGGCCTTCAAGCGTTCACCATCGTCGGACTCCCCGACGCCGCCGTGAACGAGTCCAGGGAACGGGTTCGATCAGCCATCAAGAACAGCGGCTGTCTTTTCCCCTACAAGCGTATTACCGTAAACCTCGCCCCCGCCGATTTGCGTAAAGAAGGCCCGGCTTATGATCTTCCTATAGCCATTGGCATATTGATCGCCTCCGGTCAAATCAACCAGGATGAGAAGATCGAACAGTGTCTATTTCTCGGCGAACTGTCGCTCGATGGAACGGTGCGTCATACAAACGGGATACTGCCGATGGTGGCGCTGGCAAGCGATAAGCATGTCAAAACCGTCTTTGTGCCCGCGGCCGATGCGATGGAAGCGGCCCTCATTCGCGAGGTAGACATCTATGCGGTAGAGACGCTGGGCCAACTTGTGAACCACCTCAACGGCGAACGCCCGATCGAGCCGTACATCCCTGACCCAAGAATTCTTGATGTCATTGAACCCGCCGTGTACGGGCAAAATATGGCGGCAGTGCGCGGGCAGGAACACGTCAAGCGCGCTCTGGAGGTCGCGGCCAGCGGCGGTCACAACATACTCATGAGTGGCCCTCCCGGATCAGGCAAAACCTTGCTGGCACGTTCCACCCCCTCGATCCTTCCCCGTATGATCATCGATGAATCGCTCGAGGTCACCAAGATATACAGCGTGAGCGGCATGCTTCCCTCAGATATACCCCTGGTGCTGCAGCGTCCATTCCGCTCACCCCACCATACCGTCAGCCACGCCGGGCTGGTCGGTGGTGGCCGCGTACCCCGTCCAGGCGAGATCAGCCTCGCGCATCGCGGCGTCCTCTTCCTCGACGAACTCCCAGAATTTGGGCAGAACGTGCTGGAGGTCCTGCGTCAACCACTAGAAGACAAAGTCGTCACCATCTCCCGCGCCCAGGGAACGATCACCTACCCCGCCAATTTCATGCTGGTCGCCGCCATGAACCCCTGCCCCTGCGGCTTCTACAACGACCCCATCAAAGAATGCACCTGTTCGGCCATGGCCATCGCCCGCTATCAGAAGAGGATCAGCGGCCCATTGCTGGACCGCATCGATATCCACGTAGAAGTCCCCAGAGTAGATTACGAAAAACTGGCCGATAAGCGCCAGGTCGAGAACTCGGAGACGATCCGCAAAAGAGTACAAGCTGCCCGAGAGCGCCAGTTGCACCGCTTCGAGGGCGCCAGGCTCACCTGCAATGCCGAGATGGGTCCAAACGAAGTGCGCGATTTCTGCCAGACCGACACATCAGGCGAGAAGTTATTGAAGGCAGCCACCCAGCAGTTGCACTTATCGGCGCGTGCCTATCACCGCGTGCTGAAGCTGGCGAGGACGATTGCCGATCTGGCAAGCAATGAGATGATTATGGCCAATCATATTGCCGAGGCGATTCAGTATAGGCCGAGGGTGGGGGCGTAGAGATTTGAAAGCACTGTTTTGACATTGCAGTGCCGAAAATTGAATGCTTTTAATGAACCATTTCTACTATCAAGCACATTGAGTTCTATCTTGTTCGTTGCTACTTTAGAGGGCATAGTTTGAGGGGTTTAAACAGATCTGGCTGAGAAGTTCTACAAATGAATTATTTTCTTACTTATCTAGGGGGAGAGAAGAATGGCACGGCGAAGTGGGTTTTTACATGCTCTTGCACAAGCACAACGTGAAGCTGAACGGGTGCGTATCGCTCAATTACGAATGCAGACGCAACTTCAAACACAAGCTGCAAGGACAGCTGAAAAAGCGCGAAAAGAGTATGAACGTGCGCAACTGGCTGATCAAAAAGAACGTGTCAGGCTTTATACGGAGTCGCGGCTCGCTCAAGTCAATTTGCAAAACGAACAGCTCGATCAAGCTATTACGTGTCTCACAAATATTCTCAGAGAGGCCCTTTCAATTGATAGCTTTATTGATTTAAAGACACTGAAGCAGGCTCCTGAGTATCCAGTTTTTAATCCAGGTCAGTTAGGGGTAGCAGAGCCTCCACCTGTACCGCATATGTATCTCCCAGCCGAACTTACAGGAATCCAGAAATTTATGCCTGGAGCAAAGGAAAAGCATGCCCAGGAGGTGGCTAAAGCTTATGATATATATAAATCACATTTAGCTCTACATGCGGCGCGAGAACAAGCGCGACAGCAAGGCCTAGCTCAAGCCAGAGCTATGTTTGATCGTCAAGTTGCAGAGGCGCATCAGAAAATTGCTGTCCAACATACTGAGATCGATAATTTTCAGCGAGAACTTATAGCAGGTTCTCCTTCGGCAGTGATGAATTATTTCACTATAGTATTGGAAGCAAGTGATTATCCTGATGGTTTTCCTCAACATGCAAAAATTGCTTTTGTTCCCGAATCCAAGCAACTCGTGCTTGAGTATGATCTTCCCTCCTTTGATTTTGTTCCAGAGGCTGGTGCCTACAAATATGTGAAAACAAAGGACGAGGTGACTGAGACAGCACGTCCGCTTGCTCAGAGGAAAGCCTTGTATTCCTCGGTTGTTGCTCAGGTAACGCTTCGTACATTGTATGAGTTGTTTAAGGCTGATCGTTTAGGGCATATAGATATCATTGTATTTAATGGCTATGTTAGTACTATCAACAAAGGGACAGGCCGTCCTGAACGTACATGTCTTGTTACAGTGCGTACCAGCCGGGATACCTTTATGCAGCTTGAGTTGAGTAAAGTCGATCCGCTTGCTTGCCTCAATGTCCTGAATGCCTCCGTCTCGAAAAGTCCAACCGAGCTAGCGCCAGTAAGACCTGTACTAGAGTTTAATATGGTTGATTCTCGCTTTATTGAAGAGACTGATGTACTTTCAGGATTGGATCAGCGCCCTAACCTCATGGACCTTACACCCTCGGAGTTTGAATCGCTTATCACGAATCTATTCCAAAAAATGGGACTGGAGACTCGACTCACCCAGGCATCACGTGATGGAGGAGTGGATTGCGTAGCCTTCGATCCTCGACCCATTTTTGGCGGCAAAGTGGTAATCCAGGCAAAACGATA
>VBFM01000311.1:4039-7506 GCA_005882595.1 Chloroflexota bacterium | reverse complement strand
ATTTTTTCGACCTCTGGTGGGATGTCCAGGCCTCTTCTTCGTAAGGTGGGGGGAAGATCGGACATGTGCTGGTGGGCGATTTCGGAGAAGGTGCCGGTGAAGGGCCACTCGCCGGTAAGCCACTCATAGACGACTACGGCCAGGGCGTACTGGTCACTGTTCCTCTGCGGATTGCCCTGGAGTTGTTCGGGGGCGGCGTAGACAACGGTGCCTTCGAAGTCGGGCGAGCTGGGGTAACTGGCGTCGAGGCTGTGTGAGAGCATGGCTATGCCGAAATCGCTGAGCCAGACCTGGTCATCGAGTCCTAAGAGCATGTTGTGCGGCTTGATGTCTCGATGGATGAGCATTTGATCGTGCACGTATTGCAGCGCATCGGCAACCTGTTTGATGTAAGTGACAACCGTTTTGAGGGGGAGGCATGTATGCCTGGGATAGCATTCGCGCAGGGTGCCGTAGGGCGCGTAGTTCATGACCATAAAAGGGGTATACTCTTCTATGCCCATGTCCAGGACGCGCACAATGTGGGGGTGTTCAAGTTGTGCCAGCGTGCAGGCCTGGTCAAGAAACTTGCCAGCCCCTTCGCGGATGTAGCGCCAGTTGAGGACTTTGATGGCGACGGGTATATCAAGTTGAAGGTGTTCGCCGTAGTAGACTTCGGCGAACCTGCTGCGTCCTAGCAGGCGTACCAGGCGATACTCGCCCAGTTGCTGTCCTATGCGTTCGCCGGCAATCATAGCTGACCCTTTAATACAATCGAATTGCGCTCCTACATTTATCCAATCAAATCGAGATTGACAGTCCACTTGTGGGGTTGGTCTATTCAAAATAGTAGCATGCCGGTGCGTGAAACTGGATAGTTTTACCTCTTCTCTGGTAGAAAAGTACCGGGGATGACTCTTTTCTAGTTTGCAAATGGTGATACTCTCCAATTTCTTATTACCAGGTTTCACTTCTTCGCTGTAGATGATATAGTGATGAGCGCGGCGCATAAAACTTCTGCCATGTTGTAAACGTGTTTCATAGGGTGTCTGGTTGTTGCATTTGGTCTTTCTCTTGAGAAAGTGATTAGAGTTCAAAGATCGGAGGACGATATGTCTTTGACTCAACGACAGCGAGAAGCGTTACAAAAACAACAGGCCATCGTAGAGGAACAACTTGTCCAGATCAATGAAAAGCTGATTGTGATGGAGCAACGGCAGGTCTTGCTCGATCAACAAATTGCTTTGCTCAGAGAACGGAAAGACCTGCAGGAGCAGGTACTCGTCTCGTTGAACCGGGCGCTCGATGAGAAAAAGGGGACGATACAGAACCCGAAGGAAGAGACGGTAGAGGGAAAGCCACCACAGCAACCGGTACTCTCGATCTAAAGAAAGGATCACAGGTACGCGTGAAGAGCCTGCACTGTCACCTTTTTTCTCTAACTCTCGTACAACTATAAGTTACAGGAAACATTGAACGGTCGTGTTTTCTATAGTTGAGAGAGAAAGAGATTGGTTATGAGTTTGACAGGGAAGGTCGCGCTGGTTACCGGTGCGGGTTCTGGCATTGGCAAGGCAACTGCCGTGCTACTTGCAAAGCAGGGTGCACGCGTCGCTGCGCTCAGTCATACCGCCGGTGAGGTAGAGCAGACAGCGAACGAGATTAAGGGCAATGGCAACGAGGGCATGGCCGTTGTCGCTGATGTTGCACAGCAAGACCAGATGCAGCGCGCCGTCCAGCAGGTTGTTGATCGCTGGGGCCGGATGGATATCGTCTTCGCCAATGCGGGCATCAACGGCGTCTGGGCGCCGATTGAGGAGCTCTCGCTGGAGGATTGGACACGCACCCTCACGAACAATCTGACCGGAACATTCCTGACGATCAAGTACGCGGTGCCATACCTGAAGAAACAGGGCGGCAGCATCGTCATTACGTCGTCGATAAATGGCACGCGTGTCTTCAGCAACACGGGAGCGACAGCCTACTCGGTGACGAAAGCGGGTGAAGTGGCGATGGCAAAAATGCTCGCCGTTGAATTCGCGCCGCGTAATGTGCGTGTGAATGTGGTGTGCCCCGGCAGGACAGAAACCGAAATCGATCAAAACACGCAGAAGCGCGACCTGGATCAGATCAGATTTCCCGTACAGTATCCAAAGGGGGATATTCCGCTTGATAAGGGCGAACCGGCTATACCCCAGGATGTTGCAGAGCTTGTCCTTTTCCTGGTCTCGGACGCTGCTAGGCGTATCACCGGCACCGAAGTCTGGATCGACGGTGGCACCTCGCTGATTACCGGGTGATCTTTCAGCTTTGTTGCGCTTCAGGTTGACACCTGATGAAAACGCCCGTATGATGATTGAGGACCATTGCCGACGAGATTGCGAAAGGAGACGCCCATGACAGATGCGCACGAAACAGCCAGCACGCGTAACTCGAAATTTATCAAGGCGACCCCTGAAGCTCTCTTTCGAGCCTTTACCGATCCAGCAGCCCTGGCTCTCTGGCTGGCACCTGGAGACATGATCGGCGAAGTCCATCGTTTCGACTACCGAGTTGGTGGAGGGTATCAGATGTCGCTGTATTATCCTTCATCTGAAAATACCTTCCGCGGCAAGACTAGCGAACGGGAAGATAGATATACTGCACGGTTTGTGGAACTGACGCCACCGAGAAGAATCGTCGAAGCGATCACCTTTGATTCGGTCGATCCGATTGGGACCGAAAGCCGAAATTGAAAGTGACCCGCTACCCAAAGTCTCGCCCCGAAGTCGTGAGTGAAATCGAGCGGCGAGGCTAAAGAAAAAGTCATTGACATTCATAAATTCCCCAAGGTATCATGTACTCAGCATAACATAGTTCCAGATCCTTTCACGTAAGGCAACCGTTATGTGTTTCCTCCTATCCTGTGTATAGAACCGTTCATGTAGAGGCTCTCAGCGGAGCTTGCGAGAGCGTTTCGATCCCCTCGCGCCCGCATCGAAAGGAGTTCATGCTCATGCAGACAATGGACAGCGACATCAAGGATGAGGTCTTTGTAGACGAGTATACCGGCGGGCTGGTTGGTCCCAGCCTGGGTTTCGCGGCCACGGTCAGAGACGGCGGGCGCATTAGCTGTGTTGTGCCGCCGGGCTGCTGGGGGCCGATGATTACACCGGAGTTCCGTGGGGGGCACGAAGTAACGCGCCCGGTGGCGGTAGAGGGAGCGAAGGTCGGTGATGCCCTGGCGATCACTATCGAGTCGATGCGCGTGCTTTCGCTGGCCACCTCCTCTGGCACCATGGTGACGAACAGCGCCGCCTTTGGCGACGACCCCTTCGTGGATAAGAAATGTCCGGGGTGCGGTACGCCGTGGCCTACCAGTCGTGTCGAGGGCGCGGGTGAAAGCAGTATTCGTTGCGTCAACTGTGGCACGGTGGTCAATCCTTTCGGCTTTGAGGAGGGCTATACCATCGTCTTCGACCACGACAGCCAGGTGGGCCTGACGGTGG
>VBFM01000311.1:0-4031 GCA_005882595.1 Chloroflexota bacterium | reverse complement strand
TTGCCCGGCGCGCCCGCGAGGTGGCGGCTCTCCCACCGAATGCCCGCCAGCATCCCATTCTCCTCTTCGAGCCGCACACCATCCCCGGCACCCTTGCCCGCCTGCGCCCGTTTATCGGGAACATCGGCACGACGCCGAGCGCCGACCTGCCCGACTCACACAACGCCGGAGACTTCGGCAATTTCCTGGTTGGAGCGCGTCACCCCTACGGCATGACGCTCGAGACACTCAATCGTGTGAAGACCGATGCGCACCTTGACACCAACGAAGTGCGCCCCGGCGCGGTCCTCATCTGCCCGGTCAAAATTGATGGCGGAGGCGTCTACATTGGTGATTGTCACGCCAACCAGGGCGATGGCGAACTGGGGTTGCACACCACAGATATCACTGCCGAGGCTCGCGTGCGCGTCAATGTGATCAAGAATCTGCCGCTGGATGGCCCCATACTGTTACCCGTGGCCGAGGATTTGCCGTTCATCACGCGTCCTTTCTCTAAAGAAGAGCTGGAAGCAGGTGAGCGTCTTGCCCAGCGCTACCATATCCGCCTGCAGCGCAACGTCGGCCCGGTGCAGTTTATCGGGACGGGGCCGACCCTGAACGAGGCGACCGATAACGCCATGCAGCGAGCTTCGCAGGTGTTACAGATGACACCGGCGGAAGTGCGAAATCGCTGCACCATCACCGGGGGAGTGGAGATCGGCCGCTTGCCCGGCGTTGTGCAGTTGAACATGCTCGTCCCGCTGGACAAACTCGATGCGGTTGGCATTGGTTCCTACGTTCGTCAGCAATACCAGCTATAACGAGTAATCCAGGTTTGTGTTTGTCTGGCTGCGCAGTTCCTCTCGTTTTTCCAGGCGTGAGGGCAGCGCAGCCCTTCTCGCATTTCACAGGTGTCAGGTATGCAGGTGAGTGTTGCCCTCTATGGCTCGGCGCGGGTCGTCATCGGCCAGCCACTGGTGGAAGTATCGTTCGATTCCTCCACCATAACACTGAGCCAGGTGTTACAGCATCTCATCGCCGCCTATCCGCGTGCTGCGCCCTACTTACTTGATGAAGCGGGGAGGCTGCCGTCCTTCATGCGTGTACTCATCAATAATGTTCGCCCCGATCCAGATGCGACGCTCGCTACAGTACTCCACGACAAAGACCGGGTAGCCTTGCTGGTAGCTGTGGCCGGTGGGGAGTAGTAAGCGGAAAGCAGAGGAGGTATCTATGCGTTATGGAGTCTACGTCCCCAACTTTGGTCCCTATGGAGACGCCCGGGCCCTTGCCGACCTGGCGTACGAGGCTGAAGAGGCGGGCTGGGACGGCTTCTTTCTCTGGGACCAGGTATCGAAGACGACCCTGACGCCGACCTTCGATCCCATGGTTGACCCATGGGTAGCGCTGGTCGCGATCGCACTGCGCACGCGTACCATGCGGCTGGGCCTGCTCGTCACGCCCCTGCCACGTCGCAGACCGTGGATGGTCGCGCGGGAAACTGTGTCGCTGGATCACCTGTCCGCCGGTCGGCTGATCTTCGGTGTAGGCTCTGGAGGCGGCTATTTCGACTTCGAGGCGCTGGGCGAAGTCTCGGACGCCAAAACGCTGGCAGCGCTGCTGGACGAGAGCCTTGAGGTGCTCACGGGGCTCTGGAGCGGCGAGCTGTACCGCCACGAAGGGACTGCTTATCATATCAAGGAAGCGCAGTTCCTGCCGCGCCCGGTCCAGTCTCCGCGTATCCCCATCTGGATGGCGGGCATGTGGCCCGCGAAAGCGCCTTTTCGCCGTACGGCCCGCTGGGACGGCGTTATCCCCATCGGGCGCGACCTGCCCCTCACCGCGATGCTCACCCCGGAGCAGATGCATGAAATCGTCCGCTATGTCGCATCCCAGCCAGGATACACTACCCCGTTCGAGGTTGTTCATTCAGGTATAACAGGGGGCACGGACGAAGCCCACGATCGCGAAGTCGTTGCCGCGTACCAGCAGGTAGGAGTGACATGGTGGGTGGAAAAAATCTTGCCAGAACGCTGGGGGAGCTGGACCAACTGGCCCCTTGACGCGATGCGTGCTCGGATTCGACGAGGGCCGCCGAGGTAGGCGAAAGTAATAAATGACATATAACTTGTTAGCGACAAACTGGGATGGTATACTCAATCTTGGGCTAATACTAGACAGGATTTACATATTTTTCGAGTCTATTTCGGCATGAGTAGTGCCGGAATTATGCGCTAAGGAAAGCATGCTGTTAATGTCTTCACCTCTTGTAGGCATCATCGCCAATCCGGCATCCGGGCGCGATATTCGTCGATTGGTTGCTCACGGCACCGTTTTCGACAATAACGAAAAGGCGGCTATTGTACGGCGCGTGCTACTGGGCCTTGAAGCTGTAGGTATACAGCGAGTGGCGTATATGCCGGAACACGATTTCGGCATTTTGCCTCGCGCCCTCAACGAGTTGCATGGACACTCCCAACTACAGCAGACAGCTGGTCCCCTGGAGATGCCGGTGCTCGGCACTAGCGCAGATTCCACGCGTGCAGCTCAATTGCTAGTGGAGATGGGTGCAGGCTGCATCATCACGCTTGGTGGAGATGGCACTAACCGGGCAGTAGCCAGGGGGTGCGGAACTGTTCCACTTATTCCCATCTCCACAGGCACCAACAATGTTTTTCCTACCTTCCTAGAAGGTACCATCGCGGGAATGGCTGCCGGGCTGGTTGCAAGTGGGCGTGTGGGTGACGGTACAACGCGACGCGTCCCCCGCTTAGCGGTTCTCATGAATGGCATGGAGAAAGAGAGCGCGCTGGTCGATGTGGTTGTTTCTTCAGTGCCTTTTGTGGGTTCGCGAGCTATCTGGGATCTTTCGACGGTACGTGAAGTGGTCCTGTCGCGAGTGGCCCCGGCCACAATTGGCCTCTCCGCGCTTGGCGGAGCGCTATTGGATCACGCAGCTGGCAGCGCTGAGCAAGCGGGTATGCACATTGTGTTAGGGGATGGTGGTCCACAGGTGCTGGTTGCGCTGGCGCCCGGCTTGATCGAATGGGTAGCGGTCACAGAGTACCAGCGATTGGTTATGAACGATGTCGTACGCTTCCCGCCTGGAGCTGGAACGGTGGCGCTGGATGGCGAACGTGAGATCGAAATCGCAGCGACATCATTGGTGGAAGTGCGGCTCTGCGCAGATGGTCCTTTTGTCGTAGATGTTCCTGCAGCCCTGAAAGGGGCAGCACTAGCTGGTCACTTGCATCGTTAGCAGGCTGACGGATGTCTCGTGGATATCTCTAGAAGTTTCCAATCTACAGTCAGGAGGTTTACAGCTATGGTAACCAAACAGGGTAGTGGTGTGAGCGGGCAAACATTGGATAAGTCCCAGCTGCTTCATCTGTACGAGCAGATGACGACGATCCGCGAATTTGAGGAGCGCGCCGGCAAAGAATTCGCCGCGGGGAAGGTCCCGGGTTTCGTGCACCTGTATGCGGGTGAAGAAGCGGTCGCTGTGGGTGTCTGCGCGCACCTGACCGATGATGACTACATTACCAGCCATCACCGCGGGCATGGTCACTGTATCGCTAAAGGCGTGAGCTTGCGCGAGATGGTGGCTGAACTGCTGGGCCGTGAAGCAGGAGCCTGCCGTGGCAAGGGCGGCTCAATGCATATCGCCGACGTCAACAAGGGGATGCTCGGGGCCAATGGCATTGTAGGTGGTGGCTTTCCCCTGGCGACGGGAGCAGGGCTCACCGCGAAGCACAATGGCCGAGGCCAGGTGGCCGTCTGTTTCTTTGGGGACGGCGCGGCCAATCAGGGTACCTTCCATGAAGGACTCAATCTTTCTGGTATCTGGAAACTGCCGGTGGTTTTCGTGGCCGAGAACAACGGTTATGCCGAAACGACACCTGTGACCTATCACATGAGCTGTCGCGATATTGCCGACCGCGCCGCTGGCTACGGTATGCCTGGTGTGACCGTCGATGGACTGGATGTCTTCGCGGTCTATGAGGCGGCTGGCGAGGCCGTCGCACGCGCACGGAGGGGTGAAGGCCCGAGCC
>VBFM01000310.1:12832-14765 GCA_005882595.1 Chloroflexota bacterium | reverse complement strand
CAGGTCATCTGCCAGAGGCACAACAAAGGTATACCGTTCGTTATCAGGGTAACGCCTCAGTTCCAGGCTGTAAGCGTGCAGGAACTGCCTGTGCAGTCCGGCTGCCGGAGTTCCCTCCTGTGCAGGCGGCGCGTAGGTTTGATCCCCTACAATTGCATAGCCTGCGCCTGCGAGATGAGCGCGAATCTGGTGTGTACGCCCGGTGACTGGCTGAGCTTCCAATAGCGCATATGTACCTCGCACCGCCAGAGTTTTCACCACAGTCGCAGCAGGTTGACCACCTGGCCCAACAATACAACGTCGTCGATCACCTGGATCACGCTGCAGAGGACCATCGAGGAGTAGCTCGTCTGTGTGTGTGGATAAAAGATCAACGGGTGATAGCATAGTCTCTTGACCATCCACACCTCTGCGCATCACACTTAAGGGAACGCGAGGCTGCGTCCACTCAGGCGCGCCTTTGCAAACGACCGCCAGGTAACGCTTAACGATGCTGTGATCGTGAAACTGGCGAATGACATGACGCCGCGCGCGCTCGGTGCGTGCCAGCGCCACGATACCTGATGTATCTTTATCGATGCGGTGCAGCAAGCATGGCCGGGGTAATAAGCCCTCCTCTTTCCACTCCTTCAGGACCTGTTGCTCGCGTAACATCACCCGTATATGTTCGGGTGCGCCCGCCCATTCCGGTTTGTCTGGCAGATCGGCAGGCCGCCAATCATCGCCCCCCTGCTCCGCTAGGTACATGAGGATACTATCCCACATCGTCCCATCCGCATGTTTATACGTGGGATGAATAACTATCCCCGCCGGTTTGTTGACAATCAGCAGGTGATGATCTTGATAGATAACGGGTATTCTGGCTTCTGTCATGCACAGAGTATAGGCTGGATAAGGGCGCAGGTCAATAGTTAACAGCTCTCTCTTAGAGCCATTCAGTGTTAACATCTTCCAGGGCGATCTGATGGCCAGCACACGGAACGCTGGCATCCTGACCAGCGTTCCATACTCCAACACACGGACTGTTTTAGGGCTTCAGCACAACTTTGATACAGTCATCCTCTTTCTTCTTGAAGATCTCATACCCATGTGGAGCATCCTCCAGGTCCAGGCGATGCGTAATCACAAAAGACGGGTCGATCTCACCGCGCTCGATGCGCTCAAGCAAAGGGCCTAAGTATCTATGCACGTGGGTCTGCCCCATCTTGAAAGTCAACCCCTTGGCAAAGGCTGCTCCCATATTCAGCTTGTCGATGAGTCCTCCATAAACGCCGGGAATCGAGACCACGCCGCCTTTGCGACACAACTGGATGGCTTCACGCAAGGCGTGCGGGCGATCCGTTTCCATGCGCAGCGTTTGTTTGACCTTATCATAGATGGCATCAATGCTCGCGCCATGAGCTTCCATTCCGACCGCGTCGATGCAGGCATCCGGTCCGCGTCCGCCCGTCATTTCTCGCAGAGCCTCTGGAACATTAACCTGCTCATAGTTGATGACCCTCGCATTCCCCTCCTCAGCCATGCGCAGTCGCTCAGGAAAGCGATCGATCGCGATGACGCGCTCCGCACCGAGCATATAAGCGCTCCTTATGGCGAACTGACCGACAGGGCCGCAACCCCACACCGCAACCATATCGCCCGGCTGGATATTACAGTTCTCCGCCGCCTGGTAGCCGGTAGGGAAGATATCCGAGAGGAAGAGCACCTGTTCATCGGTCAGGCCATCGGGAATCTTGATCGGGCCGACATCGGCGAACGGAACACGCGCATACTCTGCCTGCCCACCTGCATAACCACCATAAATGTGTGAATACCCATAGAGACCTGCCGGTGAAAAGCCGTACATCATCTCCGCGATTTTGGCGTTTGGATTGCTATTGTCACACAATGACCACATGTTTTGCTGGCAGAAATAACAGCTGCCACACGCAAT
>VBFM01000310.1:12203-12799 GCA_005882595.1 Chloroflexota bacterium | reverse complement strand
ACGCGGTCGCCCTTTTTCAGCTTCCTCACCTCGCTACCGACCTCAACAACTCTCCCCATGAACTCGTGACCGACGATGTCACCTTTCTCGAAACCCGGAATATAGCCGTCATAGAAGTGCAGGTCGGAACCGCATATCGCTGTCGAGGTGATCTCTACGATGGCATCGTGCGCATTGAGTATCTTGGGATCAGGCACGTTTTCGACCCGTATATCATGGATGCTATACCAGCAGACCGCTTTCATCTCTCGCTTCTCCTTTACTTTGGACCAGAAGGTTGACCTTCGATAGTTGGAATCTCACCCGCCTCCATCATGGCTTTGAAGCGGCGGAGGTCTTCGGTAATTTGCTGCTCGGGTGAATTGCCTAAAAGTTTCGTTACGGTTCTTCCTATGTTACCCGCTGGAGGAGTATAAAAGAGAATCACTTTCACCTCTGTACCTCGTTCATCAGGTGCGCGCTCAAATTCTACATACCCTCCATGGGCGCTAACTGTCTTTTTGAGTGTTTCCCACGCCTCCAATTCGTTCTTCTGTACTCCTGGAAATGCCGAATTTCCCGGGGAGGTCGTCGCAAATTCACTTTGTTGTGCGGCA
>VBFM01000310.1:8882-12185 GCA_005882595.1 Chloroflexota bacterium | reverse complement strand
AGACAACTCCTCAGGAGAACGATTGACCGTCACAACTTTTTCCACCCGTACGCTTTGTGTACTCTGATTGTTGGCAGCGGTGTCAATACCAAGAGCCTGGTAGATGAAGCTATGACCACTGGCACCGCGGTAGAGAATCCCACTACCAAGGCATGCTAACGTCACGCCAACTCCACTTGGTTTACCGCGGCGTATATCGCGAACTACTCCAAAGAGTGCCGTTACGCCTCCAGCGAGCAGAGATGCCCAACGCTCGACCTGACCGACGTTGACGCTGCTCATGCCGCTTCTGTTTTGCTGAAGGTTGCCTCTATCCTGTACCTGCACGTTTGCAGTTTGTGTTGAGACCATGTTCTTCTCCTCTCAAGAAAACACGCTATGTTTTCCCAACCCGGCAGCATATTTCACGGACTATGACGTGTTTCTATGCTCGGAAAGAGAAATATACTTGTCATATTACGCTTTGAACCTCAAAACCGATACACGACAAAAGGCGCTGCAAAGCTTTTAGCCCATGCGTATGATCAGATAGACATGATGAGAAAGCGTTATTTCGAGCATAAAAAGCCAAACGTACAGGTGACAGGCATGGTACAATAGTAACAATTATCATTTTGACCAATTTGGGAATAGCTAGGCATTTGTAGAGGAGTCAAAATGGCTTTCGTACACTATTTAAAAAAGCCAGAGTTACGGAATCCAGTGGTCGTGGCGGCATTTGCCGGGTGGAATGACGCAGCAGAGGCGGCGACTACGGCTATCAAATTTCTCATGGACCGTTGGAAGCCGGACAAGTTCGCTGAGATTGAAGCGGAAGAGTTTTATGTTTTTACCGAAACGCGCCCTACTGTTTCAATCAGCAAAGGTCAATTGCGTACCATCAACTGGCCTGCCAATCAATTCTTAGCCTACACGGACCCGACCCTGGAGCGCGATGTTATTTTGTACCTGGGAGTAGAGCCACAACTCAAATGGAAGACCTTTACTGCTACTTTTCTGGAAGTTTGCAAACGTTTTAATGTCTCTGAGATACTATTGCTTGGCGCGTTTCTCGCTAACATTCCACACTCGATAGATGTGCCTATATCTGGATTCTCCTCGAACAACGAGATGCTGGAACGCCTGCGCGAGATCGATGTGCGTGGTTCGCGTTACGAAGGCCCCACGGGTATCGTAGGTGTACTTCATGACGCCCTCCGGCGCGCGAATATTCCTGTAACGCTCCTGTTCGCCGCCGCGCCGCATTACCTTGTCGCTACACCAAACATCAAAGTGACTTCCGCGCTTCTGACATACCTGAACACCTTCCTCTCCTTTGAACTTGACCTGAGCGACATTCAGGCCGATGCTCTTCGCTTCGAAGAGCAGATTTCCACACTTGTCGCACGCGACCCGGAGGCAAGCGCGTATGTGCGCAAATTAGAAACTCAGTCCGAAAGCATATTAGACGACGATGACGATGAAGAACAGGACGACGAAGAACAGATCGATATTAACCCCGACAAACCGGTCAGTACAGGCCCACTGCCAAGCGCGGATAGCCTGATTCGCAGTGTAGAAGAATTATTGCGCCAGGAACGCGAGAATAACCAGCAAAATCCTGATGCCGACGAGGAGAACGAATGAGTCGTGCCCCTTATGCTCTCGAGGAGGTTCTGAGTCCTCGTGCCGTCGCCATTTTAGGCGTCTCCCGCGCTCCCCATAAATGGGGTCATGTCGCAGCTAAACAGCTTATTGCCGGAGGTTTTCCCGGCAATATCTATCTTATCAACCCCTCGATTCCCGAAGTGCTTGGTCGTCCCACATTCCCCACTCTCCGCAATGTGCCATCTCAGGTTGACCTGGCCATTATTGCCACGGCATTTCAACACGTCCCCCAGGCCATCGATGATTGTATTGCGCATGGCGTGAAAGGCATTGTCATCATCACCGCCGGTTTTAGCGAAACCGGGCCGGATGGCCACGCGTTAGAGCAAGAACTGGTAGCGCGCTGTCGTGATCACGGCATCCGCGTGCTCGGCAGCAATTGTATGGGTATCTACGTCAAACGCTCACAACTCAACGCTCTCGGCATGGTCTTCCCACTGCCTGCTGGCCCAATTGGACTGGTATCCCAGAGCGGCAATCTCGGCATGTATTTTTACGCCCAGGCGCACCTGGATGGTCTCGGCTTTACCTCCTTTTTGAGCGTGGGCAATGCTGTCGATGTCACCTTCCCTGAATGCATGCAATACCTGGCCAATGATCCCGATACGCGGGTCATCGCCGGCTACGTCGAGGCTATTCAAGAGCAAACGCTGCGCGAAGTGACTCACAGTATGTACGCGCAAGGTTGCTATAAACCCGTTGTCATCCTGCTGAGTGGCGCTACCGAGGTAGGAGTGCGCGCCTCGCTCGCCCACACCGGCACGGTTTCTACCGTGCGGCCCGATCACGATAGCAGTCTGCTCGGCAGCGGGGTCGTGCGGGTTGTGCGCTCAGATGAACTCTTCCCCGTCGCGCAAGCCCTGGCAACTCAGCCACCAACTCCCTACGGAGACCGCCGTATTGCCATCATCGGGGATGGCGGGGGCAGCGTAGTCGCCACCGGCGATGCAGCAATACGTGCCGGTCTGGAAGTACCCATTCTGAGCGTGGAAACGCAGCAAGCCCTGCGCAAGCTCATGCCGGCACGCGCCACCTCGACGAATCCCGTGGATGTCGCCGGGGCCGCCGACGAAGACCCCCTGGCGTTCGCCTGGTTGACGGAAGTCTGCCTGAAAGACCCCCAGGTAGACGGCGTTATCATTACTGGACTCTTCGGCGGCTATCGCTGGCTCCTCTCAGAAGATTTTGGCCCGCGCGAAGAGGCCGCGGCACACGAACTGGGCAAACTGGCAAGGCAATATCAGAAACCTGTCCTGGTGCAGAGCATTTATGCCAGGCACAATATACCGGCGCTGCGCATCTTACGAGAAGAAGGCGTCGCCTATTACGAGTCCATCGAGATCACCTGTAGAGCGATGGCCGCGTTAAGCGAGATCGGTCTATTTCTCAAGGCACAAGCATAATGCCTCTAATGCTGAGAAACGCTCCCCATCTCCTTGTCGTGCAATATAGAGAAACGCCGTCCAACTCTTAGGAAAGCGTTTAGCAGAACAGCGTACCTTGTAGACTACATAAAAGGAGAAACATCATGTGGCCATTTGATCAAAACAACCAGCAAATGTACCAGAACTACTCAAACGCCTGGGACCAGGGGACATATCATCAGCTTCCAGGTCAGGAAGTCCAGCAGAACTACCAGCAGTTTGTACAGAACGC
>VBFM01000310.1:0-8839 GCA_005882595.1 Chloroflexota bacterium | reverse complement strand
CAGCAGCGCGGCGGTTTAGTTCAGGGCTTGCTCTCAGGGCTGATGCAGCGCGGCGTCAATCCCCAGCAAATAGGTATACAAAACACAGACCCCAACTCCATGTCCCCACAGGAGGCCGCCCGTTTAACATCCTATGCGCAGCAGCAACAGCCTGGCCTCATCCAAAGCCTGATGGGCAACCCTGCTACGAAAGCGGCCATCGCTGGCCTGGTCGCGTATGCTGCTAAACAGATGCTCAGCAATCGTGGTAGCTATAGCGGTGGTTCAAGACTCTAAATGCCGATTGCTCCTTTTTCTTGCCAACAGGAGCAGGAATAGAAATGAATGGGGCATATCCGCAATCTCTATGACAAAGATGATTGCGGATACGCCTTGATTTTAGGAGCACAGATCGATTTCACAGGCGTTCATAGCTCCAGCTGACCATCTCGCCATTCTGATAAGGCATATATCCATGAAAGAGCCTGGGATCATCGTCAAAGACCATCGGTAAAAAGAGATGATCGCTGGGCCACAGGGGTAGGCTAAGCAGAGACGCAAGCGGCACCCACTCCAGCGTTCCCTCGTGATTACCGGTATGCACTTCCCCATCCCAGCTTTCAATACGAAAGATGAAGCCAAACCAGTCTTCACCATGCTTCCCAAAACCCGGCCAGGAAATCGTCCCCCGTAAAACGAGTTGCTCGGCTGTCAGGCCCGATTCCTCGAAGATTTCGCGGCGCATGCCGCTCACAATATCTTCGTTCGCCTCCAATCGCCCCCCCAGCCCATTATACTTGCCATAATGGATATCTTCCTGCGGCCTCTTATTCCGATGGATCATTAATACCCGGCTTCTATCCGGCGATAAAACATAGCCTAATGTCGCCACTATTGGTTTAAACATGAAGCATACGCCTCCCTTGTCTAATCCCTTATGCTAGCCACTACATACAACAATCCGAGTACGCATAAGCCTATACCCGGCAGCCAGAGCGAGAGCATAAAGGGTACAAAATTGTTGGGTGTGCGACCAGCCAACAATAAAGCCTCGATTATGCCGACCAGCAGCACTATTATACCCGGAGTTATCGCGCCGGCTTTAATGTAGCCTCGCCGACCCATCAACGCGATGCCGATCAGAGCTGCTATAATGTAAGCCGGAAAGACCTGGTCGCCAGGGATACGGTGGCTGAAGGAGAGGAACACCGCGATTCCCAGCAGGGTCGTCAACCAGCTCGCTATCACCAGGCGATAGGGATTGAGCAGCGCGGCTATCGCCATCCCTATCCCCAGCATCATCACGCCGATAGGATACTCGCTGGTCGAGGGATGCAGGAGCCACGCCAGCAACAAAAAGATAATGCCAAGCAGGAGCAATACATACGCCTGGTACAGATTCTTCGCGCGTGTAACAGCGTGGCCTGAGAACTTTCTTGACATACCGCAATGGCTCCCTCTTTCACTGATAAAGAACGCCCTAAAATGACCGCTTCACCTGTTCAATCTGCTTCAGATGAATCCTTCTCCCCTATTATACAAGAGTATACACGAGTTGGGAGGCTGCCATTTGCCCTGATAACACAAAGAGGCCAGAGCAATTGTTTAGAAAGCTCTGGCCTCGAACCCTTATAACGCGCGAACAACACGTTGTAAGTGGAACTTAAAGAGTGCTGGGCGGTACGTCAGCGCCAGGGGTAGTGGGAGTAGGTTGCTCTGTGCGCACTACCTCAATAGAGCACTGGGCAATCAACGCGCCGATAGCACCAATGGCCGCCAACGGGGGAGCTAGAAGC
The DNA here is from genome assembly GCA_005882595.1 of Chloroflexota bacterium. Classification (GTDB taxonomy): domain Bacteria; phylum Chloroflexota; class Ktedonobacteria; order Ktedonobacterales; family Ktedonobacteraceae; genus VBFM01. Next base: position 7,064 of record VBFM01000310.1, on the reverse strand, counting down.
GCGCCAACGACACCAAAGGTGAGAGGGAACTCCGCAACGGTGCGTCCCTCCTGTTTAATGACGATGCGGCGCACATTGCCCTCGTGAACCAGTTCCTTCACCTTCGTCAGCAGTTGCTCACCCATCACCTGGATTTCCTCTGTGTACGTCTGGTAATTGGGTTTCTGCTCACCGTTTGTATAATTCTGTGACATGATTGTTCTTCTCCTTCATCTTTCCTATATCTTCGCTTGACTCGTAAACGTCAGCGATATACTTCACACTGCATCAGGCGACGTTGCAAGTCGTCCTGACATCCAGCATGTTGACTACAATCTTATTACGATTAGAAACCCTAATAGGTTAGAAAAAAGTTCCGGTGCTGTGTAATGGCCGCAAAGACCTGGCTTTCTGCATATTGCGCTGATCTCGAATACAACAGCCAGCCTGGAGACAGATCGGCACCTGTGACGTTTTTCTCTCTACAACGATATACACAGTGAGATCGCACCATTGGAAAAAGAGGAGAGGAAGCGGCATGTCCTGGCCACCATCCGAACCCGCATCAGACAACTCGCCGATAGCATCTCTCTACCAGATGTATGCTCACCGGCTCATGGCCTATGCGCGCCGACATACGGCCACACGAGAAGACGCGGAAGATATCGTGCTGGAGGTATTTGTCGCTGCCCTTGAATCGAATGTGTTGCTACTGCATGGGTGGCAGCAGAAGAGTGGTCAGCCCCCTAGCCACCAGGACCCCTCCTCTCTTCTTTGGGAAGGATGGTCTGCTTCCTGTTCTCATCAACGATGCAACACATCATAATCTTGATCTCTATGTGACCCATGATGGGGAGCCACCTGGCAAAGTACCAGCCTCACTGCCCCTATCCAATCTCTATGACTGCCCTAGATATGAATCACATCTGGATACTAGATGCACCGGGGCTTGCCGTGACGAGCGATGGAGGGTATCATTGGAACCAGATCACTCTACAGGGAGACTTCACGAATGTTTCCGTGCTGGATTTCATTTCGAGTCGGGTGGGGTGGGCTATCGGCGGTCGCGAAAGCCCTCAGCCGCTGCTGCTCAAAACGGCTGACGGCGGCCGTACCTGGACTGAGATTGCGTACAGCATTTCTTAACCTGTGCAGGTGCAAAGTGTATCATCAAGGTAGACACAGGTCGTTGCCTTTCTCATTGCCCAGGAGCATCCATAAACACACTTTCCAGATGGGTCATACCACCTTGACAACGGTTAATCCATGATGCTTTTCTTACAACACAAGTTCTGAAACGCTCACACATATCTATAATGGGCTGAGGATGTTATTATGGCCAATTTTTTAGCAACAATTTGGCCGTTTTATCTGCTTAGGTATTGTACGCTGAACCAGCCTGAGAAGCTGATTTAAGGCATGATAATCATGAGGTTATAGGCGTTTTTTCTCTTTACTTTGATGAGTTAAGGACACATTTCTTAATAAGCTGTGTTTTTGGTTTAGTTCTGCTGATGAGTTACTTCGTTCTGTCAGGCTTCTGTAGCAACAAACGGCAGGCATTACCACTTATAGTGATCTACGAATTAGCCCAAGAAGCTGATGGAATCTCAACAATGAGAAGTGGCTTCTCTGGGCTTTTCCTACAGCCTCTAGCGAATTAGGATGAAGTCAGTATATCCACTCTGTCAATAACAATGATTGTTCCCGTTATTCTGAGTTTGAAGGTATGGATGCCGTTTGCCAACACCGGACTTGTCCACAGGAGTACATCACCAGTTTTATTGACACTGTAGAAATCAACATTTGTTTCAGCTCCTCCATCAATTGAGACTGCGCCAATACCATGCCAAGAGGCAGTGACACCGTAGAATTTGATTTGGGTGCCTGAAAAAATAAGCGTTGCCGTATCATTGGCCACTTTATCCCAGTGCTGGGAGGCATTGTAGAAGATAACTGTTGGGTTTGTTTCATTACAATTAGTACAAGATTTCCAGCCGGATCCTACATAATTCCACTGATTCTGTCCTGTTCCCGTGACACTGTCATCAATGGTTACGCTTGGTATCGGAGTAGGAGTGGGTTTTGGTCCACTGGTTGGTGTTGGGACGCCTGTGGGTGCAGAGGTGGGGAGAACCACGGATGTAGGGGTGGGGAGAACTATGGATGTAGAGGTAGCAATTGGATGGGTTGGCCGACCAGAGAGCGGTTTAACATGTGCAGTGCTCGTGTATCGAGCTGATGTTGTTGTAAGTGGTACAAATACCGTTTTGGTAGTGGTATAGGCATGTAAGAAATTGGGCCGAGCGACAAAGAGGAGCGAGGCAACAAGAGTCATGGCAACAGCTGCACAGGTGATTGCTAGGATCACCCACCTGCGTCCCGACTCGCGTTGTTGCGGGTGATACGGCTGATGCGGCGGTACCCCATTCCAAGCACTTTCAAGAGAGGAAGGTACTTGCTGAGTAGGCAATACTCCTCCGGTCTCATCCTTTTGTCTTTCTTCGATGTTTTGCAGTGGCATCGAGAGCTGGTGTAATGTGTCTTGGTGGCTTTGTTGGTCGGAGTGAAGCGTGTTTCCTGGCACAAAGGTCGAAGTCTCTGCGAGATGGGCAGTGGGCAGAGTCACTAAATCCTCATCGGCAATGTGTTTTTGAGCATGACTGAAAACAGATGCGTTGGAGGAGCCAAATGAGCTTAGTGAATCCTCAGAGCCATGTAAAGCTGTAAGAAAGGCTCGAACATCTGTATGCCGTTCCCCACGCTGCTTTGCCATCGCTTTGAGAATAGCCTGTTCGAGATACATTGGTAACGCCGGATTGAGTTGGGTGGGAGTGACAGGGTGGTCTGTCAAATGCTTAAACCCCATCGCAAAGAAATCAGGGGCGGAAAAGGGCACATGCCCAGTGAAGAGTTCATAGGCGATACAGCCCAGAGCATACTGATCCCCTTCTTTAGAAACGGTGCCCTGAAACTGTTCTGGAGCCATATAAGACGGTGTGCCAATGACTGAGCTATACTTGACGCTGCTCGTTGACAGCGTGGTAGCAATACCGAAATCTGCAAGAAGTGCTCTATCATTCGCGTTGAAAAGAATATTTTCAGGTTTGAGGTCACGATGAACAATGTGCTGTTGATGAGCATAGTACAGTGCCTCCCCAACTTGTGAAAGGATGGTGAAGGAGACTTCTTCAGGCAGTATTGTGTGAGCGGAGCGGGTGAGGAAATCGCGTAGCGAGCCATGTGGCGCGTACTCCTAATCCAGCATCAAAGATTTGGAGAATGTGCGGGTGGTGGATATGCCCAAGCAGGCGTGCTTCCTCTAAGAAGCGGTTCCGTTCCGCTGGAGTACCAAGATGGTTGTGGAGTATCTTGATGGAGACGACCCGCTCCGTCAGAATACTATGCTCTCCCTTATACACACTCCCAAATGCACCACTGCCGATGAGTGCCAGGATGCGGTAATTGCCGATACTGGTACCAGCATAACTCCCTTGATCTCCCATACCATGAACCTCCGAAAGGAACGACGTTCAGATGACGCACATCGAGGATAGATACCAACTCTTACAAGTTGGGGAAACTGACTTCAGTCGAGGCTAATGCTCTAAGCAAGGATTAAGTTACTGGTGCTTCCTTGTTTCATCTTGCACTGCCTCACCTCTCGAGCTAATCAGCTATCGTTTCGCAGGTCGCCTTGCTCTATGGTGTGATCCTCTTTGTGGCCTTTGCTGCATGGCACACCTGATCTTGTCTGCTCACACAAGCGCATAATAGCTCATCTTTGTGGTTTCAGTGATGAAATGTCCTCTCTCACTATAAAAGCTTAAAAGGAAGGTTCAAGTGATGATTTGGTTGAGGTAAGGTTATGATATGACTCTTTATGTCTCTATTTCTTCACTCTTTCAGCATTGCTTGTATAACTTTAGGCTATGAGGAACCGCGAAGCACAAAAATGTAGCGAGGTGAACGAGTTAGAGGCTGTAGGAAAAGCCCAGAGAAGCCACTTCTCATTGTTGAGATTCCATCAGCTTCTTGGGCTAATTCGTAGATCACTATAAGTGGTAATGCCTGTCGTTTGTTGCTGCAGAAGCCTGACAGAACGAAGTAACTCATCTCAAAGCTTTTCCGGCGTCTAGGAATGCGCGTCCCGATTGAGGGCAAGCGTGTCTCCGCCCATAACTGCCGCCGTTATATGGCAACAACGCAGTTAAAAATGGGGAGAAGCCCGCTCGATGTGCAGCGACAAATGGGGCATACAACCTTGACAATGCCCAACCAGTATGCTTCTCTTGTGACAGAAGATATACAGCGTTCGCAAGAGCGGTACTCCCCCTACGGGCAAAAGACCTGAGCAATAAAGAGACTTTCGGTTCAGGTTATTGGGAGGAGTAGGGATATCGTTCGTGCAAGTTCAGGCTTCATTACTACCCCTGAAAGTAATAAAGCTCAATGTGTGAAGCCCCTCTACAGGCGGCTTAAGGTGCTAGTTATGGCCTATTTTTTAGCAAAAACCGACCCTGAACACTACTCCATCGACAACCTGGAGCAGGACAAAGCAACCGTATGGGACGGAGTACGCAGCGCCGCGGCGCTGCTTGCTATCCGCGCCATGCGGCCCGATGACGAGGTGCTGATTTACCACAGCCAGGGAGAAGCCGCCATCGTCGGGTTGGCGCGTATCGTCTCAGAACCCCGCCCAGACCCCAACGACCCGAAAAGCTGGGTGGTTGATATAGCGTTCATCCGCCGCCTTGAGCAACCAATCACCCTGCGTGAAATCAAAGAGAGCCACCTGTTCGACGACTGGGCATTGGTGCGCCAGAGCCGCCTTTCGACCATGAGCGTACCCGAAAAAGTCGTGGAGTGGCTCAAAGCGAAGAAAGCGTTGTAGGAGATCCCAATGGATAACAGCGCAACCTGGTATGTTGGCGGACGCTGGGTGCATCCCCACGAAGCCACGCTCTCGATCAACGACATCGCGGTGCTGCGCGGCTACAGCGTCTTCGAGTCACTGCGCACCTACGACCGCCGCCCATTCCACCTCGACGAACACCTCAAGCGCCTCTACCAATCTGCTGTATTGATCGGATTAGAGATACCCTGGTCATCCAGGTTTATCGCTGACATCATTCGCGAGACGATAGCGCGCAACACCTACAAACACGCGTCGATTCGCCTGCTGTTGACCGGTGGAGAAAGCGAGGATGGCATCACGCCATCTGGTAAGCCGGTATTGGTAGTAATGATCACTCCCCTGGGAGAGCGCGATATGCAGCGATTTGCCAGGGGCATCAAGCTCATTATCACCAGGTTGCAGCGTGAAGCGCCAGAGGCAAAGACCACCAATTATATGGCAGCAGTACAAGCATTGAAAGAGGCCGCGAACCGCGGAGCTGCGGATGCCCTCTTCGTCAATGAACAGGGGCATGTCCAGGAGGCGACGCGCAGCAACTTCTTCATATTTCGAGGCGATATCCTGGTCACACCCCGCGATGGCGTATTGCACGGCATCACCCGCAATGTTGTGCTACAACTCGCGCAAGGCCGCTTTGCCGTCGAGGAACGCCCGATCCTCCTGGAAGAATTACCGTTGGCAGACGAGGCCTTTATCACCTCGTCCTCTAAAGAGATTACCCCGGTAGTGAAGATCGACTACCTGGTGATCGGCAACGGCAAACCAGGGCCGCGTACTACCGAACTGGAACAGCGATTTATTGAAATGATCGAGCAAGGAGACTTTTAGGATGCTATCATGCCAACAGTAAATACTCAGATGCAGGGGAAAATCTGCATGATAACCGGGGCCAACTCCGGGATCGGGAAAGCTACCGCACTCGGACTCGCGCAGATGGGTGCGACGGTAGTGCTGGTAAGCCGGGACCGCGCCAGGGGCGAGGAAGCCCAAAACGAGATTAAGGCGAAAAGTGGCAACGACGCTATCGATCTCTTGCTTGCAGACCTGTCCTCGCAGCAGTCCATACGACAACTTGTAGCAGATTTCAAGCAGCGCTACACCCGGCTGCACGTGCTGATCAATAATGCCGGGACCTTCGCTTTGACCCGGCGCGAGACGGTGGACGGGCTGGAGATGAGCTTTTCCGTGAACGTGCTCGCGCCTTTCCTGCTCACCAACCTGCTGCTCGACGTGATCAAAGCCAGCGCACCCGCGCGTATCGTGAATGTCAGCTCGAATCTGCAGGCAAAAAACTATTTGAAGCTGGATGACTTGCTCTCAAAGAAACGCTACCGCCCCATGCTTGGTTATGCGCAGTCGAAGCTCGCCGTGGTGCTTTTCACCTATGAGCTGGCGCGGCGGCTGGAGGGAACGGGCGTAACGGCCAACTGCCTGCACCCCGGCTTCGTGGCAACCAACATCGCGCAGCGCGACCTTGCACTTCCCGCTCGCCTCGCGACAAAGCTCATCTTCCGCTTTGGCGCCAGCCCGGAAATAGGCGCAAAGACCTCCCTCTACCTGGCTACTTCACCCGACGTAGAGGGCGTTACAGGCAAGTACTTCGAAAAGAGCGTTCCCAGAAGGTCAGCTGCGCTTTCCTATGATGTGTCGTTGCAGCAGCAACTCTGGAAGGCGTGCGCGCAATTGACCGGCTTAACAAACGAAGCGCTTCAAATTTGAAGTAATTTTCCCATCCAAAGGAGAACATAATTGGCAACAGCTTACGCTGGCACCCGCTCTTCTTGCAGACTGGCTGCAAACTGGGGATCGACTAATCTAAAGGACGCCACAAAGTCTTTCTGGTTGTAGAGTGCTTGCAGGACTTCTTGAGTCAGGGCAGCAAGAGCGGAATCAGGGATATTTTCCCCACCTCCCTCTTCCCACGCGCTTGCCCACACCGCGGCCATACATTTACAGCCCTCGGCTATACAGGTGACCGTGCGCTCTCCAAGGACACTCCACATATTCTGGAGCAGCTGCCTTCCGCCCCCCTGGTCGAACGTATTGATGATATCCATAGGAGGGAGCGTAGCAATGCTCCTGCGCATCAAGTCCACCACGGCTAGAGCAGTGGCGTGCCCTCCTTGAAACGCAGGCTGTATTTTGGTCTGTTGCAGAGCCTGATTGA
>VBFM01000309.1:0-5056 GCA_005882595.1 Chloroflexota bacterium | reverse complement strand
GCATATGCCTGCATCTGTGGGTCTGATTTATAGCCCTACCGAGGGCGAGAACCCTTTCAACCAGGGTGGCGATTAGGCCATCGAAGGGAGGATCCAGTATGCCAGAAGCTCTGCTGGCACCACTTGCCGCCTGGCAAACCTATTACGTCATCATTGGCACTGCGGCGGCCACGCTGACGGGCTTGATGTTCGTGGTCATCACCTTGATGGCACAGCTCCGGGTGCGCCCGTCGTCGTCATGGAGCCACATGAGGGTCTTCAACACCTCCAACGTGGTGCATTTTGGTACCGCGCTGCTGAGCGCACCCTGGCCGACACTCTGGACGGCTGCTTTGCTGCTCGGCCTGGCTGGTCTCGCGGGGGTGAGCTACGTCTTCATCGTGCTCTGGGAGGTGCGTCACCGTCTGGTGGGCTATCAACTGGTGCGCTCTGACTGGCTGTGGTACACGCTCTTGCCACTCATCTCCTACACCGCCCTGGTCGTAGCGGCGATTCTGCTTCCAATCTACCCGGGACCGGTCCTGTTCATCATCGCGGCGGTGACGATGCTGCTCCTGTTCATGGGGATCCGCAATGCGTGGGATGTCGTGACCTACATGGCCATTGAAGGCTCCCAGCCACAGGATACAAGCCAGGGCGAGCACAAGCCTGGCGCAGGCTCGCTTGGGCAGGCTCACGTGCCGTGGGGAGGTGCAGAGTGGAAAGAGCCTCCACCATGATCTTGACCCACCCGGAGCTCTCCGCATCAGTGAGGCTGCGGATGAGCCGCGTTGTGGGAGAAAAGCGTCTCTGGCAATCCGAGTGGAACTGAACTGCTTGCGTTGGCGGGCCACAGCAGTCCGGTCAATGCAGGTGCCACAAGCCGGTTTGAAGGCGACATCGTTTCAGCATCGGCCTCGCTCAGTGTGGTAGAGTGAGCAGGTACAAACTGTCCAGCCATCAAAGACAGCGATGGCAACCATCTCGATGAGAAACGATGCGCGATTCGATCCAGATCAGGCCAGCACAGCCAGTCGACGCTGAGGGAGCGGCGCTCCTGCTTTCCTCAGCGTATATGCATACACTCGTCACCTCTCCGCTGCCAGAAGCACACGAGAGCGGGTTGATCGAGCGTTTAGAGCACTTCTTCCGCCAGGACGGCAATCGTTTTACATCCAGCTCGCGGAGCAGAGCTCAGAGGTGGTCGGGTTGGTGTTGAGCTTTGGGGGCCGAGAGGAGGCACGGCTCAACGCCGCCGTTGGAAGCTGGCTCGAACGGGAGGCCCAGGACGATGAATGGTATGTCGATGCTCTCGCTGTGTTCAGCAATTGGGGCCGCAAGGGGATCGGCACGCGCCTGCTGCAAAGGGCGGAGCAGCAAGCGCGCCAGCACCACTATCCCAAAATCGCGCTGCATGTCGCTGCCGGGAACAAAGAGGCAGTGGACTTGTATGCGCATCTGCACTATGTGGTCACCCAGCAGACCTTCCTCTATCAAAGCCCCCATGTGCGCATGGTCAAAACAGTGGAAAACTGGGAACAGGGAAACGACGGAACGCAGAGTACGCAGAGGCGTTCTCCATGAATGGCGCACCAGTTCGGGATAGACCTCCGCGGCATTGCTGATCAGCCCGATGGAGAGCGGCTGCCCCTGGTCACATGCCTCCCTCACCTGGTGCAGCGCCTCTTCGTGGTGGATGGATTGCAAAGCGCCACTATAACGGAAAGCGATATAATTCGGTGGCTCTATAGGCCAGGCTCCCTTGCTGCCACCGACAGGGTGAAAATACTTCCCAAATTTTTCAACCACATCAATGAAGGTGATGTCAGCAGCACTAAATGTATCACGGCTTAATGAAACCACATAAACCAAGTTGGAATACTGATTTTGCATGTTGGTTACTTTGCCCAGATAGTGGATAAGCTGCTTCAGCAGCCGCTTCTCATCATGATTGGCGTGGATAACGCACTGCAAAGCCATTGCCTGAAACTGACTCCACGAGATTGCCTTAACGAGGATGTTCTTCACTTTATCCGGCATATGCAGACGGCATTGCTGATGGGTTAGCCAGCAAGGTGGAAATGATGACGGAAGGAGTCGCACTGATTCCGTCAGTTTCATGGTATACTTGACCTGTGTCCTCTCACGAGCAGAAGTGTTATCTATGAAGAACAAATCTATGACGGGAGAGAAAGAAACGGGCTCACCAGATAAAGCACCCAGTGGGCAAGCTCATAAAAAGACCTTTTGCCGGATTTGTGAGGTGCACTGCGGTCTGCGTGTCGATTTCGATGCTGAAGGCGCGATCACATCTATTCGGCCAGATCACGAACATCCTGTCAGCCAGGGATATGTCTGTGCGAAAGGGACACGTTTTCTTGAGGTGGCGAACCATCGCGAACGCCTCATGCACCCATTGGTGCGTCAACCAGATGGGACGTATCAGCAGGTTTCCTGGAAAGAGGCGCTGGATTACTTCAAAGATCGGATTCGTCCCATTTTGAAAACCTTTGGCCCACATGCGATTGCGATGTATCTCGGGACACCGGCGATTCATAACGCCCTCGGCGCGCTCGCGTATATTGGACTCGCACGGGCCCTGGGAACCAGGAACTTGTATTCAGCGGGGAGCCAGGACAATGATAGCAAGTTCGTGGCTTCTCGCCTGGTCCATGGGAACGAATGGATCGCGCCGATTATGGACCTGGAACACACCGACTTTGCCTTGCTGTTCGGGACGAATCCTGCCGTTTCCCAGGGAACCTATATGCACCTGCGGGGCGGGACGACGGCCTTTGATCGTTTTAAGAAGCGCGGCGGCGAACTGGTGATCATCGATCCTCGTCGCACTGAGAGCGTTCAGCGGTGGGGGGGACATATCCCCATCCATCCTGGCACAGATATTTTTCTCCTGCTCGCGCTGCTCGATGAATTGCGCGATCTCGCTCGGCTCAATGTGCGCGTGAGTGGCCTCGATGAGTTGCTCAAGGTGGCGGCGGAGTATCCCGCCGAACGCGCGGCACGGCTGACCGGGATTCCTCTTGAACGCATTCGTGCGCTGGGATTATCGATCAGGCAAGCAGAGCGGGCCACCTTTTTTCTCTCGGTCGGAGTCAATCAAGGCCCCTTTGGGACGCTCAGTTCTATTGCTCTGCAAGCCCTGGCCTATCTTTCGGGCAACTTTGATCAGGAGGGGGGCTTACTATTTCAGCCATGGGGCGTTGTGCTCGGCTGGCTGTTCCAGCTGAAGCCTCAACGCAGCCGCATCGGTGCCTACGTCAGTAACGAGGGTGGTTTGCCTGCTGGCATCTTGCCAGATGAAATCCTCACCCCCGGTGACGGACAGATTCGTGCCCTCATCGTCATGAGTGGGAATCCGCTCACGTCAGCACCGGACGAGACTCGCCTCAGACAGGCCTTCCAGCAGTTGGAGTTGCTGGTCTGCATCGACCTGTTCCAAAATCAAACCGGGCAGGAGGCAGATTTGCTGCTCCCGGCCACCACGTGGTTGGAACGGTTTGATCTGGGCGCGTGGAATGCGCTGTTTACACAGGCCCCTTTTCTCGATGCGACGCCCCCCATGCGTCCCGCGCCAGAAGCGTGCCGCCCTGATTGGCAAATTTTGATCGATTTGAGTATTGCCGCTGGGAGGCCGTTGCTTGGTATCTTGACTCGTCTCGTGCGCGCCGTCAATTGGGATGCGCTCCTCCAACCCTTGATCGATGTCACGACCTTTCCGTTCAAGCGCGCCATGCGAGGAGGCAGAGGCATCCCCTGGCGTCCCCCCAAAGGTGGCACCTATTTACGGGGGAAGCGCCATGTGCGATTTTGGCATCCAGAACTTGAGGGCGAACGGGAACGCCTGGCGCGCTATGCGGCGGAACAGAGCCAGGTTCAACCAGACATGGCGACGTTTACGTTGTTGAGTCGGCGCCGACGATTGGGGCAAAATAGCTGGATTCATGGCGCGACACGCGATGGGAAAACAGAAGCCAGCGCATGGTTGTGTCTTGTTGATATGGAACGTCTGAGCTTACAGGAGGGCGATGAAATACTCGTGAGTTCTGCCGCAGGCGAGATACGCTTACCTGCCTGGTCTCATGAAGGCGTCTTGCCGGGGATGGTGGTGGTTCCGCACGGCTTGCCTGAAGCCAATGTCAACACCCTGATTGGCAGTGATCGGTCCTTGATCGAACCATTGAGTGGCATGCATCGTATGACAGGAAATCAGGTCCAGGTGAAACGTGCAAAGACACGGTAAGCGATGACCGTGCAAATCGTCATAACCGCAAAACTCCTCTTCCATCAAGCCTGGATACCACAACGAGGCTACTCGCAAAGGCACAGCACGGCTGCCTCCGTCGACACCTGTATTGGCTACTTAGGTCATCCGTTTCCTACTGCCAAACACCCCGCACTCTTTCTTCATTTAAGAAATCATCGGCAAGTTCAGGCCATTTTCCTTCGCGCATTGGATGGCTTCTTCGTATCCAGCGTCGGCGTGGCGCATGACGCCGGAGGCGGGATCATTGGTAAGGACACGCTCTAATCGTTTTGCGGCTTCCCTCGTGCCGTCAGCGACGATAACCATGCCCGCGTGCTGCGAAAATCCCATACCGACCCCGCCGCCGTGATGGATGGAAACCCAGGTCGCGCCGCTTGCGCAGTTAAGCAGTGCATTGAGCAACGGCCAGTCTGACACCGCGTCGGAGCCGTCCTTCATGGCCTCGGTTTCGCGGTTGGGGCTTGCGACCGAGCCGGAGTCCAAGTGGTCGCGGCCAATGACTATCGGCGCGCGGAGTTCCCCTTTGGCGACCATTTCATTGAACGCCAGCCCAAGCCTTGCGCGTTCGCCTAACCCCACCCAGCAGATGCGGGCAGGCAACCCCTGGAAATGGATTTTCTGGTGCGCCATATCCAGCCAGCGGTGCAGATGCGGGTTATCTGGGATCAGCTCTTTTACTTTCTCATCCGTTTTATAAATGTCTTCCGGATCGCCGGAGAGCGCCACCCAGCGGAACGGGCCGATGCCACGGCAGAATAACGGGCGGATATAAGCGGGTACAAAGCCGGGATA
>VBFM01000266.1:0-3571 GCA_005882595.1 Chloroflexota bacterium | reverse complement strand
TATACTTGCCTCCAAAAGCGAGAAATTGGTAGCAGTCGCCAGCCGCAATATCGCGCGAGCGAGGGAGGTATTTGCTCATCTGCCTGAACTCCGCCTGTACGGTGAGTACGAGAGCCTCTTACTCGACCCTGAGATTGACGCGGTCTACATTCCCTTGCCAAATAGCCTGCACGCCGAGTGGACAATCCGGGCGCTGGAAGCCGGCAAGCATGTCCTGTGTGAGAAGCCACTGGCCGTAACCGCCGAGCAGGGCATGACGGTGGTCGAGGCAGCACAGGCGAGTGGCAAATTGTTGATGGAAGCGTTTATGTATCGTTTTCATCCCCAGACCGTCTGGGCCTTAGAGCAGGTGCATGCAGGGCGTATCGGGAACATCAAGCTGGTGCGCTCCTCGTTCTCCTTCAATATCCTGCTCCCGCCGCGTCCGCACGATATCCGCTTGCAGGCAGCGCTTGCAGGCGGCTCGCTGATGGATGTTGGTTGCTACCCCATCAATTTCTGCCGCGCCGTATATGGCCACTCACCCTCCACCGTTGCCGCTCGTGTCTCCACACCAGGCCCGCGAGAAGTAGAACTCGCAGCCAGCGCCGTCCTCGACTTCGGCGGAGGACGTTTCGGCCTGATCGATTCAAGCTTTGAAATCCCGACGCGCCAGGTATCGGAAATCATCGGCGATCAAGGAACAATCACCATCCCCGTACCCTTTGTGCCAGGAGATGCCGATACCGAGGTAGTGCTGAGCATAGAGGGGCAGATCATTCACCAGCGCATCACCCACGTTGACCAGTACCGGCTAGAGGTCGAACACTTCGGCACCTGCATCCGCACAGGCGCGCAGCCCGCCCTCAGCTTGGCCGAAACCATCGATAACCTCAGAACCATCGAGGCCATCTACCAATCCGCCGGACATCCCTGGCCCCTGGTTTAGTCTTCTATATATGTGCGAACCCATGTACGAGCAATGCCAATAAAATCAGGAGCGCAGCCAGAAGATTGCCATTGAAATTAGCCGCCATCAGTTTGAGGTAGTGCTTGAGATCACCTCTAGCATCGCGTAAGCTCAACTGCACTGGAATGATGGTCAGCGCGGCGAGGATGCTGTACCAGGGGAAAACCTGTAAGAAAGCGTCGATCACGATCGTAATAGCGATCAATAGCAGCAGCAGGGCGCCCACGATGCGCGCGCCATCTTCGCCCAGCGCGACCACCGGCGTCGTCTTCTGGACGGCTTTATCGGCGCGCCAGTGCAGGAAGTGATGGAAGTACAGCACCGTCATCGTATACAATCCGATGGGCAGCGAGGCCAGAATAGCAACTGGGGTAATCGTGCCTGACTGCACATAGAACGAGCCAACCAGCGGCAAAATACCAAACGAGATCAGGATGTCTAGTTCGCCAAATCCGCGCCCAATATACGCCAGCCGCAATGGTGGCGCGACATAAAAGAAGGCCAGCAAAAAACCAACCACGCCAAAGACTATCGCGTAGGGACGATAGAAGCTCAATATCACGCCGCAGATCAGCGCAACCGCGAAGCAACCCAGCGCCAGCACGCGGTAGTTTTTGAGCGTGAGCTTCTCGTTCAGTAAAAATTGCGAGCCGGTGACCACCGTTGTCCCCTGGGCAACAATGTCCTGCGCGGCCTGGTCGGCTCCCGCCCCAAAATCAAACACATCGTTGATGACGTTCGCGCCCAGGTGTGCCGCCAGCGCGCCTATCAGCGTCAGTACAAATAATCCCCATTGAAAGTGGAATCCTTGCTGCCAGGCCAGTACCGCGCCAATGACTACCGGAGCGATCATCACAGGGAGAGTGCGCGCACGCGTAGTTTGCAGAAAAAGTTGCAATTTGCTCATACATTCTGTTCCTCTGTACATATCATAGTGCTGGCGTACCAATTGCGCTGGAAACCATCATACAAAAAGAAAGCGATTGAGCGGAATAACAACATAGTTCATCTCCGCTCAATCGCCAGGAAAGGGTGTACCTGCTATTTTTCAATAGGGGCGCCGATCAGGCTGCCCCACTCGGTCCAGGAGCCATCATAGTTGCGTACCTTGGGGTAGCCGAGCAAGTAGTGCAGGACATACCAGGTATGGCTGCTGCGCTCGCCAATGCGACAATACGCCACGACTTCTTTGTCGGCTGTGACGCCCTTGCCCGCGTACAAAGCGCGCAGTTCGTCCGCCGATTTGAACGTCCCATCTTCGCGTACCGCCATTCCCCAGGGGATATTCGCCGCACCGGGAATGTGACCACCTCGCTGCGCTCCCTCCTGTGGCAGATTGGCGGGGGCCAGCAGTTCGCAGCTGTATTCGCCAGGTGAACGCACATCTACCAGCGCCACATCTGGCTCTCCAAGCTGGCTCAGAATTTGGTCGCGAAATGCGCGGATATCGTCCCTGGATTCCTGTGCATGGTAACTGGTGCGAGCATAGGATGGAACGTCGGTCGTGATCTCCCGCTTATCGGCGAGCCACTTGACCCGTCCGCCATTCAACAGGCGCACATCCTCGTGCCCATAGTACTTGAGTATCCACAAGGCCCAGGCCGCGAACCAGTTGTTGTTATCCCCGTACAGCACGATCGTCGTATCATTGCTGACACCTGCACCACTGAGCAGCTCTTCTAACTGCCCCTTGTTCACAGGCGCGCGCACTACCTGGTCCTGCAGCTCTTTTTTCCAGTTGAAGCCAACCGCTCCTGGAATATGTCCCTGCTCATAGGCCGATGTATCAACATCAACCTCAATCAATCGCACCTTTGGATCGTGCAAATGAGCTTCCACCCAGTCAGCGTCTACCAGAACTTCTGGATGAACATAACCTTTGTTTTCAGACATAACCACTCCTTTTTGTTGTGTACAAGAGAAATACCCGATATGCCTGCCTTTTGCTAAATGACAAACGGCACATCTTTTCTAACCATTAGCACCTTTCAAGTAAACAACACCGGAGGAGATAATATTCCCAGCAGGTATCGATTACATTTGTTTTTGTCATACAATGGACGGGTGAGTGTGGACGGTTTATCATTTCCCCAGAATCTGGCATATGTCGGCAACCTGGCGGCTATACAAAACTCTTCAATGGAGAAATTTCTATGAATTTATACCATTTACGTGTATTTCAAACGGTAGCTGAGCATGAACATATCACGCGCGCGTCGGAAGAGCTCTTCCTCAGTCAACCCGCCGTGACCAAAATAATCCAGCACCTGGAACAAGAAACCGGGCTTGAGTTGATCGAACGCCATGGAAGGCGTATTGTACTCACGCACGCCGGGAAAGTCTTGCATAACTATGCGCGCCGCCTGTTTGCCCTGGAGCGGGAAATGGAAGATGCCCTGGCAACCCTGCAGGAGGTTGAGGTAGGTGAAATCAAGCTTGCCGCCAATACCACCACCGGCGTCTATTTTCTGCCGCCGATCGTAGCCCGCTTTCGCGCGCGCTACCCACAGGTGGTCCTGAGCATTACCATTCTCAACTCCCATGAAATCATTGAACAGACCTTGAACTGGATTCTCGATTTTGGGCTGGTAGAGGGCGATCCATCGACCTTTCCAACCCCGT
>VBFM01000265.1:0-3399 GCA_005882595.1 Chloroflexota bacterium | reverse complement strand
CCAGGTCAACGGTAATCGTCCACACCTCGTCGCGTCCGCGCGAGAGTGGGTGAGATGTATTATTCCAGTTATTGAAGTCGCCGACCAGGTAAATAGAATCTGCCCAGAGACTGTTTGGCAGGCTAAATGTGACACGGGCAACTCTGCCCTTACTGGTTTTAATAAAATTTTTACGTATCATAACTACTAACCCTTTAATGCAAGGTAGTGCTCAAAACCATGCCGGGCGGCGCCGAGCAGGGCGATTTTGGGGTTCAGGATCACATGCACTGGAATCGTTGAGAGCATTTTACCAAAGCGTCCCTTGTTGCAAAATGCCTTCATAAAACGCTCGCTATCGAGATAAGATAGGATACGCGGAGGGATGCCGCCGCCGAGATAGACGCCGCCAGTTGACAGCACTTTCAGCGCCATGTTGCCCGCTTCCGCCCCTAGAACAGACACGAAGGTATTGAGCGTGGCGACGGCGATATCACAGGGGTCATCCTCGTTGAGCGCGGCATTCATGATGATGGGTGTCTTATCCTGGGCCTCGGCCAGTTCCTTCGCCAACCATTCAGGCTCTACTGCATGACCGCTTTCTTTGAGGAAGGCATAAATATTGGGAAAGCCCTTGCCGGAACACACGCGCTCGTAACTCACGTGGGGGAAATGTTCCAGGAGATAGCGCAGCAGTTCAAGTTCAAACATGTTGGTAGCTGCGAAATCGGCATGACCACCCTCGGAATTATGCGACTGGTAGGAAGAGCCGTTCCAGATGAGAAAGGCTTCGCCCAGACCGGTGCCGGGAGCAATGACCGCGATAGCCCCCTGGGGGACTGGTTGACCCTGATTTATGGTATGCAGGTCGTGCGCTTCCAGGTAGGGAACGGCGTGCGCAATCGCATCCAGGTCGTTGAGCAGGCGTACCGAGGGGATATGCAGCCCGTCCTGGAGCTGCTTTTCGTCCATTTTCCAGGGAAGATTGGTGATGGTGGCGTGCCCTTCCAGGACTGGACCAGCCACTCCAAAACTGGCGTGATCTATCGAGACGTGTTGTTGCGCCAGGTATGCCTGTACCAACGCCTCAAGACTTGGATAGTCTCCGCTGGGAAAAGTAGCCTCATGCACAGGATCGCGCCAGCCTGTACCTTTTTCATGCTCAAAAAGAGCGAGGTTGGTTTTCGTTCCTCCAATATCACCCACGAGTAGCATGCCCAATTCCTCCTTTGATATCGATTGTATGAACCTTTCAGGCTCTATTGTATTATGTTTTAAGAAAATTCGTAGGGACAAGGGGTGGAGCGGGGACTTTGTAACAAATCCGCGAGAGGTGAGACATAATAAGAATATATATACCACCAGTAAAGGAGTAGGAGATGAGAACAATACAGTATGACGCAATCGTAATCGGTTCTGGCCAGGCAGGTGGGCCGCTTTCTACCGCATTAGCACGGGCCGGGTGGAAGGTCGCCATCATCGAGCGAGAACATGTAGGAGGAACCTGTATCAACGAGGGCTGTACGCCAACAAAAACCATGGTTGCCAGCGCTCGCGTTGCCTATCTAGCAAGCAGAGCGGCAGACTATGGTGTGCATACCGGGCCTATTTCAGTCGATATGACCGTCGTGAGGAAACGCAAACGCGATATCGTCGAGAGTTTTCGCAGCGGCAGCCAGCGGCGCATCGAAAGCACATCAGGGGTCGATCTCTTGATGGGAGAGAGCTATTTCGTCGAGCCAAAGGTGGTCGAGGTACGCCTGAGTACCGGTGAAATTCGCCGTCTAAGCGCTGGTACGATCTTCATCAACGCTGGCGCTCGCCCTTCCAAGCCATCCATAGAGGGCTTAGAACAGGTGCAGACGCTCAACTCAACCACCATTATGGAACTGGATACGGTTCCTGAACACCTGCTGGTGCTGGGAGGCGGCTATGTCGGCCTGGAATTTGGGCAGATGTTCCGCCGCTTTGGCAGCCAGGTGACGATCATACAGCGCGGCTCACACTTGCTGGCGCGCGAAGACAACGACGTAGCCGACGCGGTCGCGGATATTCTGCGCGAGGATGGCATAAGCCTGCTGCTTGAGACGACTCCAGTACGCGCATCCCAGGATAAAGACGGGGCTATCCGGTTAACGGTGCGAACTCCCGAAGGCGAACGAGCTTTGACAGGTTCCCACCTGCTCGTAGCGGCTGGTAGAACGCCAAATAGCGATTGGCTCAATCTCGCGGCCGCCGGTGTGCAGACCGATAAAGGTGGTTTCATTCATGTGAATGAGCGCCTGGAAACGAACGTACCGGGGATTTACGCGCTGGGTGATATCAAGGGTGGTCCGGCCTTTACCCACATCTCGTATGATGATTTTCGTATTATTCGAACCAATCTACTTGAGCACGGCAACGCCACAATTCATGATCGCCTCGTGCCATACACGGTTTTCATTGACCCACAATTGGGGCGAGTCGGCTTGAGCGAGACCGATGCACGAAAGTCAGGTCGTACGATCAAAGTAGCAAAGATGCCGATGAATTATGTGGCGCGCGCATTGGAGGTTGACGAATCACGCGGCTTTATGAAGGCCATTGTAGACGCCGACACCGGTCATATTCTGGGCTGTGCCATCCTTGGGATTGAAGGCGGCGAGATCATGGCTATGCTAGAAATAGCGATAATGGGGAAGCTATCCTATACCGTTTTGCGTGATGCAATCTTCGCCCATCCAACGCTGGCAGAGTCGTTGAACAACCTGTTTTCTTCGCTTGATTAACCTTCCAGGGCAATAGCGGCCAGAGCAGGCGATCCCAAGCGGGCTATATGCCGCGTTTTGCTTCGATTAACCTTCCTGCGCAACTGAGCGACCAGGGCAGGGGCAAGCCCAGCCCGTACCCTATACGGGTCGGAGTCGCGCTTCGTATAGGGTACGGGCTGGGCTTGCCCCTGCCCTAAGTGGTGGTAGGGTTAACTTGACTGTCAAAAAAGGCTGGGGTATACTCCTGCCGAGGACGCGATTTATCGCGTCCCTACGCTGCGGTGAGAGGAAGTGCCCATGAGCGAAGGAACATCCCAGCCGGACAGTCCATTTGAGCTAGTTGCTGATGCTACAGCAGTGGGCGCAATAAATAGCGCCCCTACATCTGAGGCAGTTCGCGCGGCATCTCCAGAAGAGCTGCAACTGCTGATGGCGTTACGCAACGGTAGCGAAGCGGCTTTCGTCTCGTTGGTTGAGCAGTATCATAGAGCGTTGCTGCGCATGGCGTTGGTTTTTGTGCCATCCAAAGCCGTTGCTGAGGAGGTTGTCCAGGAGACCTGGATGGGTGTGCTGCAAGGGCTTTCCCGCTTCGAGGGAAGGTCCTCGCTCAAAACGTGGATTTTCCGCATTCTTACTAACTGTGCGAAGACACGCGCGCAGCGTGAAGGTC
>VBFM01000264.1:0-3772 GCA_005882595.1 Chloroflexota bacterium | reverse complement strand
GAAACAGGGAAAACGGGGGGAAAGGGTCGGGGGATGCTGAGATACAAGAACTACGTCGCCTTGCGACCGATCTACGCATCAGCAAGCGGGTTCACTTTCTGGGCGCACGCCCACAGCAGGAGCTTCCCCTGCTCTACAGCGCGGCAGATGTGACAGTGATGCCCTCGTATCATGAGAGTTTCGGGCTGGCTGCCGTTGAATCGCTGGCCTGCGGCACGCCTGTAGTGGCAACGCGCGCGGGTGGTCTGACTACTATTGTGAGAAATGGAGAGACGGGGTATCTTGTGCCGCGCTGCTGCGGTTTCTTCGCGGAAAAGCTGGATACGCTGCTGCAACAGCCCGATTTACTTGAACAGATGAGACAAGTGGCACGACCGTCTGTTTTGGAGTATAGCTGGAAACGTGTAGCCAGCCAGGTGCGTGATATGTACCAGGATGTGCTGGATGAGGCGCGCTGCCTGGCGGCGCTATAGTTGGGGTTTTGGTCCTTGTTCACTTCTACTATCCATATACGAAGCACGAATTACCAGGGCAGGGGCAAGCCCAGCCCGTATAGGGTACGGGCTGGGCTTGCCCCTGCCCTGGGGTTTGGGTTTGTCCCTACTAGTTAAATCCGGGCGAATATGCTATATTACATTCGATACCAGGCAAAATGAGCGCGGATAAGGCGTTCTGCCGGGCATCAATTTATCGAATGTAAGGAAGGTAGTTAACCGTGCCGTGGTGTAAATTTTTCGTGCCAAAGATCGCCTCGTCCAGAATTAAACCGGGCGATCCAGAGCTAAACGACCATATTTCATACGCCAAGTGCGTCAAAGGGCATGTGCTGAAAGATGCAAACGATTGGGTGCTCTGTGAAAACCTGCCAGCGCCCGATGCAACGTGCTGGCAAGAAGGCGGGGAGACTATTTTTTCTTTGAGGTTCAAGAAGCGCGCCAGGGGTTCGACTGCGGCGAGCGATGGCACGCAGGAATCTGAAGAATCTACTGCGACGCAGAGCGCGACATCCTGAGGCTATATGGGTAAGCGCTCCCTTTCCTCTTCTGCTTTTTCGCAACCCGCGCCAGATGTAGTAGCGCGGGTTCATTTTAGTTTGCTGCAATGGTACCAGGAGCACCAGCGCGATTTACCCTGGCGTGCTACTGATGATGCCTATGCCATTCTCGTTTCTGAGATCATGCTCCAGCAGACACAGGTAGAGCGCGTGCTGCCAAAGTACCGCCAATTTCTGACCGCCTTTCCCACACTGGCTGATCTCGCCGCCGCTCCAACCGCTGATGTTATCTCAGTATGGGTACCGTTGGGCTACAATTCGCGGGCTGTGCGCCTGCAGTCAATCGCGCGCCAGGTCATCGCCGAGTATGAAGGACGCATTCCTGATACCATCGATGAGCTGCGGCGGCTCAAGGGCATTGGCCGCTATACTGCTGGTGCGATTGCTTGTTTCGCCTATCGCAAACAGGTTGCCACCGTTGATACAAACATCTATCGCGTGCTGCACCGCATCTTTCTTGGGCTGGAACACCCCGAAGCGCAGATCAATAATGACCAGATGCTCAGGCTTGCAGAATCGGTCATGCCGGCTGGCGAGGCATACAACTGGAACCAGGCGCTTATGGACCTGGGCGCGACGATCTGTACCAGCGCCAACCCGCGGTGCATGCTCTGCCCTTTGCAAGAAACGTGCGCAGCCTACACCGAGATGAGCCAGTACAGCCTTTTTCCAGGCGGCCCGGTACTGCGCCAGCTGCGCAAGGTTGCAGAGAAGAAAGTGCCCTACCAGGCGCAGCCCTTTACCAGCACCAACCGTTATTTTCGTGGTCGCATCGTCGATCACCTGCGCTCGCTTTCTCCTGGACAACGTATGACGCTGGCTGCGTTAGGACCACGTATCAAACCAGAGTTTCACGAGGATGACCTGCCCTGGCTACAAAAGTTGGTGAATGCGCTGGCAAAAGATGGGCTGGTGGATGTGCATGAAGATGGGGTACGGTTGCCTTGATTGGTTATTCTTTCACCTGCGTGTTATTGTATGAGTAGGACTCTATTGGTTCTCTTGACGCAATCGGCTATACTAAGGGCTGATAATTGCGCATTCTTTTGATAACATTATTCAATCTATATTTGGGAGGAGCGTAGCGTTGCAACTCAATAGTTTCGATGATATTTCACGAACTCACCGTCATATTTTTCTTTCGCCGCATTTTGATGACGCTGTGTACTCCTGTGGGGGCACGATAGGAGTTCAGGTGAGCGATGGCCTGCGTCCGCTGGTCATTACTGTTTTTGGGGGTGCGCCTACTTCACCGCTTCAATTAAGCCCGTTCGCTGCGAACATTCACAGGACAATGGGCTTCCAGCAAGACGCGCAGGCGGCAGTGGCAGCACGGCGCCGCGAAGATGCCGCAGCCCTCGATTACCTACGCGCCGATTATCTCTGGCTTGATTATCCAGATGCTATTTATCGTGGAACACCCCCGTACTATACGTCGGATCTTCAACTAGTCGGGGGTCATGTGCATCCTGGTGATTTGTGGATTGATAAAGAGCTGGCTCAAAACCTTGTAGCCCTGCATGAGCGGCTGCCCGATGCCGTCTGGTATGCCCCCCTTGCAGTAGGTAGACATGTCGATCACCAGATTGTGTGTTCCGCCGCCGACCGCCTGATCCAGCGCGGGGCCAACGTTAAACTCTACGAAGACTTTCCTTACGTTACCGATGAAGGAGCGTTGGAAGAGCGGCTCAAGGATTTTGGCGGCACGCTCGAACCGGCATTGGTGGAAATGTCCGAGATGCTTCCCCTGCGCCTGGAAGCTGCCGGGATGTATACCTCGCAGACAGGCCTGAATTTTGAGCACAAGGCATCGATGCCCAAGTTAATGGAAACTTATACCTATAGCATTCGCCCCGTCCACACGGTACACCTGGAACGATACTGGACGGTCGAGTAATTTGACTTTATAGAAGATAAAAAGCATGTGAGGGGTTGTTGGTAGATGAAGGGGATTGAAGGTTTTACGCTCGGACGCTACGAATTGCGCCGACGCGTCGCTCAGGGTGGCATGGCCGAAGTGTACCTGGCGTATGATCGTCGTGTGCGGCGCCAGGTCGCTATTAAGGTACTCTATGGGCGAGACGAGGCGTTTGTGCGGCGATTTGAGCGTGAAGCATTGGCGGTCGGCACACTCTCCCATAATCACATCCTGCCCCTGTATGACTTCGGGGAACAAAGTCCCTGGTACTACCTGGTCATGCCCTATGTCGAGGGCGGCACCCTGCGCGATTACCTGTTGAAACGCAAACGGCTCACACTGGATGAAGCGGCCAGTTTTGTTGACCAGATCGCTTCCGCACTCCAATATGCTCACGATCACGGCATGGTGCATCGCGATGTCAAGCCCTCGAATATCCTCCTGCGCCAGGATGGGTACGCTTACCTCGTCGATTTTGGATTGGCAAAAGCTATCATGGGGGCCGAGGCACTCACAGGAGCGGGAGCCATGGTCGGCACGCCCGAATATATGGCCCCGGAACAATCCAACGGCGAAAGCGATTCTCGCAGCGATATCTACTCGCTGGGCGTGATTCTCTACCAGATGCTCACCGGGCGCGTCCCCTTTATGGCTGAGACCCCGGTAGCCATTTCCCTGAAACATATTCAGACTCCGCCGGTCTCGCCGAGTACGTTGAACAGCGACATTCCGCCATCGAGTGAGGAGGTCATCCTCAAGGCCATGGCAAAGGACCCCAATGCACGGTACCAACGCGCCCA
>VBFM01000263.1:0-4020 GCA_005882595.1 Chloroflexota bacterium | reverse complement strand
TTTCCAGGTGAGCCAGACCACTACCAGCGAGAGCAAAATCGGCTCCGCCCGCAGCGTCCAGACGGAAGAACCGGCGACTGCGAAGATCATGGCCATCACATAGGCTTCCAGGCTGCCCATGTAGGGCTGTTTGTAGAAATAGACAGGAAACTGACCCTGTAGAATGTGTTGTGCTTGAATGCCTACCAGCGCTTCGTCGCCATCAATGAAGCCCTGCGTATGGATAGTCAGCCACACGCGCACAAGCAGCGCGATGGCCAGGCAGAGCAAGAGCGGCCTGATGGAAGGTTTTGGAGTGGAAGAACCCTTGCGATCACCCTGCCAACGCCTGTACCACGGTGTAGTCTCGCGTGTATAACCCTGTGCGACGGTCTCGTTTGCCGCTAGCCCAGAATTTCTGGATGTTGATGGAACATAATCCTGAAAGTTCATGCTTAATACAACGAAGCTTGAGCAACTTTTATAGTAGCTGCAGGGTGTGTAGGAAAATCAGGCTAGAGGCAACTGGATGTGAAATGTCGAACCCATGCCGGGTATACCACTACTTTCCACCCAGATTTTGCCATCCATTGCTTCTATCAGGCGGCGCGAGATATACAGTCCCAGACCGGACCCGCGCACTGTGCTATTGAGGTCGCTTTCCAACCGCACAAAGCGTTCAAAGACCTGCGCCTGGTCCTGCGGTTTGATGCCTTTCCCCTTATCCGAAACGCTGAGAATAGCACAGGGGCGTGAATCGGAGAAAGTGCGAGCTGCAAAAGCAATAGGCGTGCCGGTCTTAGAATATTTGAGCGCATTCATGCTCAAATTGAGTAGCACCTGCCGCAGGCGCGGGGGGTCAGCTTTTACGGCAATCTGACCGGGAAGGTATAGATAGACCTCGCGTTTTTCATGCGTCACCTGCGGCTCGATGAGCGTTATCACATCTGAAATTACTTCCTGTAGTATTACTCGTTCAAAGTGTGCCGGGCGGATGCCTGCTTCGATCTCCAGGCGGCTGGTATCCATAACGTTGCTGAGCAGAAGTACTAACTCATCGCAGGCACGCTGGGCTTTTTGTAGAAATTCTTGCTGCTGCTCAGAGGGCAGGCTAGCGCCGAACTGCACTAATAATTCGAGATAACCCTGCACCGAAGTCAGTGGAGTGCGAAGTTCATGGGAGGCGGTAATCATAAATTGATCTTTGAGTTGGTCCAGCTCCTGTAATTGATGGTGGGCATCATGGAGTTTTTGATAGAGCTGGGCGTTCGTAAAGGCAATGGCGGCCTGTTCCGCGAAAGCTTGCGCGTGCCCAATATCGGCTCGTGCGAACGGGCGTTTTTGTTCTGATGCATGCTGGGATGAGCGCGCCAGCACAAGCAGGGCGGCCTGTGAATTGCCTGCCATAAGAGGCGCGAGTATAGCCGTCTGCACCTTTCGACGCGCGAGTACATTCCGCAGGGTGAGCTTTTTTCGGAATCGTAGTCCGCCACTCGGTACTTGTAGCGGCAGTGTATTTGAGGGGCGCTGCTGCGCGCTGGACGTGGTGCCGGGCGCGGGCAAGGCTCGCAGTGGGCCGGTCACGGCAGGGAGGCGGCCACTCGAAGTAGCCATATCATCAATCTCAATCAGTGTTGGTTGCGATGAGTAAAGCGCCTGCGCTTCCGTTTCGCGGCTGCGAATGGGAGGCCAATCATTGACAAGAGAAGCAGGTTCTCGTGTATTGCAGAAGACCGCCATAGGGTTGAGTTGTTCATCGTTCACATACAAGTACAAGATAGCGTAGTCAGCCTGCAACGCTCTTGCTCCCTCTGTGCAAATCAACTGGTAAATCTCTGCCCCGACTCCTGATCCTGTTGTCACTGCCGAGTTCAAACGCGCCGCGACCCTTGTGAGGGCCTGGGCAAAAAGTTCGTGTTCACGCGCATCTTCATAGAGGTGTGCATGCTCGATAGCTATGGCTGCCTGTTCCGCGTAAGCATTTGCCAGGTAGCTATCGCGTTCGCTAAAGCGCCGGGGCGTCCGGCTGGAAAATCCCAGGCTTCCCAGTATTTTTTCCTGGTAGATGAGTGGGACGAACAGTGTCGAGAGAACACTCTGCTCCCTTTGCCAGGAGTAGACCTCCGCAGGCAATTCTACACTGTGGTCTTGCCAGAACACCTCCACCTGTTTGCCGGTCAGGATGGTACGGTATGTAATATGCTCTCCTTCTAATCTCCAGGTGATGGTTTTGTCTGGCGCATCAGCAGGGGAGGCGCGAATGAGCAGACTGAATTGAGCGCCGGGTGACTGATCGTATGCTTCAACGAGGAAGAGCGCGGCAGCATCGAAGCTCAGTTCTGTGGTTGCAGTGGTGACTATGCGCGTTAGCAAGTTGTCAAGTTGCAGTTCCTGCGTGAGTCGAGCGGTAATCATGCGCAGGAGATCAGCCTCGGTGCGCCGCTGCTCTCGTTCCGCCAGCAGGATTTCGTTCTCGTTGTTCGCAAGTAAGTAGCGGGTCGTGAGCAGGATGCCGATGGAACTCGCAAGCCCTACCAGAACGAGGTTATATGCATGCGAGATTTCGTTATCGAGGACAAGGACTATCACAACAAGAATAGGGGCAAATATCAGGAAATTTCGCAATGAAAAAAGATGTTTTCGCACGTGGTTGGTGCGACTGAACGCGACAAATTCACTACTTTTTATTTCCGTTGTGGGTTGTATGTGTTCGCGGTAGGCACGGCGCGCAATGCTTGCATATTGATAGGGGGCGGAGAGTCCTATGAGCAAGTACCCAATAAACCAGAACGTGTCGATATACCAGATGCCTGTGTTGTAGGTACTGAACGGGATCGTGTAAGCGTAAAGTGTATCGGCCCAGATTAGCGAGAGGATACCCAGCGCACACATAATCAATGATGGATAGAGCAGCCGGGCAGTGCGTTGATAAACCAGTAAGACGATGGCAAGGATGAGCAGGACATCCCAGAATGGGTAAGAGACAGCAGTATACAGTCGCGCGCGATCGGTCACCGATGAAAAAATTGGTCCAATCACGAAAAACCAGCTGATGCTCAGGATGCAGAGCGTTGTAATGAGGGCATCCAACCCGATACGGGTGCACGAGCGCCGGGTTTGTGTAGTGGTGGGCATGAGGAGCAGACCGATGAATGTGAAGATATAGAAGAGCGTAAAACCGATGTCGGCAGCAGAAGGCACCGGGTTTTTCTGTACGTAGTCCTCCAGGTAGGTATAGAAAGCACCGCCTATGGCACAGGAAAACAGGCCGAGGCCGATCAAAAGCCAGGCAAGCTGATGACGGGGTTCTAATATTACAGGTCCGCGCCGCGCTCGATAGGCTGTCTCGAAACACCAGATGGCGCCGATAGCTGAGGCTACCGCGAACATAGAATTAGCAAAAAAGGTGACGACACTCGCTTCACCAAACCGCGTGTGCCCGCCGAACTGGAAAACCAGCCAGAGCAGGCTGCCGGTCGCAATGAAGATGGTTATGGCCGCGGCAATATAGTTCTCCCGCTCCAGTCTTCGTAAATACTTCTGCGTCAATCTATCAGTTGCGGTCGTCTTTATCCGTAATTCTGACACGCTGTTTCCCCTGTTGGTCAGACAATGAGTACATATTCGATTACTGTGTGGCACCGCTTAAATATCGTAAGTAGTATACCCGAATGGGGGGTGTTTGTCACTTCTATAAGAAATCTTCTCATTGTATCTCTTCAATGCTTCTGCTATACTCTGCTTTCGAGACCTGGCCGCCGCCGTCAACTAGCCCGATGCCGACCCATTTGACCTACTCTGTTATATTGTGTTCAGTACGCCGCTGCGCACCCGCCGCGAACGGGCAGCCAGCGTACACCGGCAACTGCAAGAGGTATCCAAAAATTGCAGGCATTGTTGTATGCGGCATAATCGCTGTGACGTAGTCTGATATTGGGATGTTGGGATGAGAAGCCGGAGGTGGAATGGAGGCCGGACGCCCACAAGGGACGTCCAATCGGCATCAACCGAAGAACAAGCCCGTCAACATCTGTAGGGGCG
>VBFM01000262.1:522-4620 GCA_005882595.1 Chloroflexota bacterium | reverse complement strand
CTGTACTACTACGATCTGTTCTTTCAGGCTGACTGCCCATCCGGCGATCACGAACAGGTGACAGCCGCCCACCTCGGTACACCCGGGATCCTCAACAACGACCCGGCTCTAGCTGACTCGCTGAGGCAATTGGTGTACCCAGGACATCCCCTTCCCAGCTTCGTCCTCCCACCTGAAGATTTGAACCAGCTCAGAATCATTCATGGCTCCTGTCGCAAACCGCACGGCATTGGCAAAGAAATGCTCTCTGCGCTAGACACCATTCTCGAAGATGCTGCCCAAAATCCGTTGCAACGCCCCCAACAGCTTTTCCTCACGGGCGATCAAATTTATGCTGATGATGTGGCAGAATCCCTCTTGTACGTTTTAACCGATGCCAGTAATTTTTTATTCGGGGGGAACAAAGAAGAAGTTCTCCCGTTGGTCAATGAACCGGCTCGCACGTTATCACCGGGAGAACGCACGGATGCGGTACGAAACAAGGCCATGTTTAGCACTGATAAGCCTGAAAATCATTTGCTAGCGCTGGCTGAATTCTCTGCTATGTATCTCTTTGCCTGGTCGGATGTCCTATGGCCCGGCGACTTACCTCTTCCAGAGGATAGCCCCGCCCACTCGAAAGCCCCGCACCCCTCCGAGCACCAAACGGAGAAGAAGGAGCAGTATACCCGCAAAATGGAGCAGTTGCAAGACTTTTGCTCGACACTTCCCCAGGTGCGCCGAGCATTGGCGAACATTGCTACCTACATGATTTGCGACGATCATGATATAACCGATGACTGGTATCTTGATGGAGTATGGTGCCAGCGTGTCTTGGGAAACGAACTGGGACGACGTATCGTGCGCAATGGTCTGCTCGCCTATGCCCTCTTTCAGGCCTGGGGGAACACCCCCGATCAGTTTGAGGAGCCACATGGTACCGCCCTACTCGAGGCGATGGATACCTGGCGTGGAGACGAATTGGATCGGCAACCTGCTCTCATTGCGCAGAGCATTGGCTTGCCCGATGCTTTCAATGGAAGTGGCGAACTTCAACGTTCCGAGCAGGCGCTACACTGGCACTATACGTTTTCTGCTCCTCGCTACCACCTGATCGTGCTGGACACGCGCACCCAGCGTACCTACCAGGAACCCCATGCATTTCCGGGGCTACTCTCCCCCGATGCGCTGGCCACACAAGTCGTTGCTCATGCCCATGAGAATGCAGAAGTTACACTGATCGTCTCAGCCACTCCCGTCATCGGTATGGGTCTCGTTGAAGCAATCCAATACTGGAGCCGGATACTCAACAAAGAGAACTACGATTGCGATCCCGAGTCCTGGACGCTAGAGCGATCCACGTTTCAAAGTTTCCTCAAGGCCATCAGCGCCATGAAGCGAGTTGTGATCCTCTCGGGAGATGTCCACTATGCTTTTGGCTCGAGTTTAACGTACTGGGATAATCATACCAGGGGGACGGCCAAGATCGTCAATTACATATCCAGCCCACTGCGCAACGAAGGGACAGCTTCTCAAATAGCTGCCCTGGCTATGGGGTATCCAGAACTCTTTCGCTCCGTACTCCGGGGAGAGGCGCCCAGGAGAGACCTGTTTGCCTGGGATATTCTCGATGGTAGTTCCAGGGAACTGTATCAAATGCTGCAGACAATCAGGTGGCATTTCTGCAAACTGTGGTGGTCGGTACCGAGGTTGGTGGATATGTGGAGATCCCCACACTCGGTCATGCTCCCTGCCCACGGATGGCAGCGAGGAGCATTCGCTGCCATCCCGCCTGATCGCAGCTATCGGTTGTGCTATCTGCCTGATATGCGGTACCGCTGGGCCAAAGCTCATAAACCGCGTATATCCACCGAGCAGGCGCAGGGTGTTGAAGCCAGGGATCAGCTGGTGAAGGAGGTGCTAGCATTTCAACCACCAGTATCCCACGCCAGGAGGCCATACTCACTAGCTCACAGGGTGGAACACGACATACAACTCCTGGAGCACAGCGTGGCAACGGACGTAAAACGAGTGGAACACGAACTGGAAAGGGATGAAACGATCCTGGCGGAAACAGTACTACACCCTGACGAGATGCTGAGCCATTGGAAGGATGGCATGCTAATCGTTGGATATGCCAATATCGGCGAAATCAGCTTTCAATGGACGCCGAAGGAAAAGAACGCGATACAGCGCTTGTGGTGGTGCCATCCCGCTCACCCTGAGCAGCCTGCACTGGCCACCGAGTACCGTGACACGCTCGAACTTCCGCAGTTCGATGAAGCCCCTCAGTTCCCTTAACGGAAGCTGGCACTTTGTCCAGGCCAATTGTCGGGGCAAAAAGGAGCAGTAGACATGACAACGCAAGAACACCAACCAACTCGAGAAACGATGCAGGAGAAAACCCTGGAGGTAGTGCATATCATTGAAGAGAAATCCGTGGAGACGGTACTCATTGTTGAAAAGGACGTGAAACCCTACGAGCAGCTGCTGATCAAATGCAAGGATGATTGGATTCACCATCTGGCACAAGCGCTCTCATTTAGTCTGCTCACAAATCTCGTGGCCATTGCTATCCTGCTCCTGGCGATTGTTCATGTGATCCAGGTTAATCTGGATAAGCAGGCGCAGCAGATGCTCACCGGGGGCCTTGAAAGCATCATCCCTCAACCACTCTCATTACCGGTTGGAGACGTAGTCAACAAAGCTTTCGATACGCTTTCCCACGCCTCAGCTATAGCGGTGTTTTTTATTATTCTACCAGCCATCCTGTTTGGTTCGTTTCTCTTTTCCCTGATGGAATCGTGTTTTGATGTGATCTATCACCTGCCCCCACGCCCATTTGTACGCCGGCATCTTGTAGCGATTGTTATGCTCTTGCTGTTTGCCGTCCTCACGCCGATCATCATCCTGGCTTCGGCCGCGCCTTCGTTTATTCTCTCTCTTCTGAACGTCGTGCCACCAGGCCATGTGGTCTTTCGACTTGCGAGCATCGCAGGCAGTACGATCTTCTCCTTGATTTTGTTCCAGACCATCTACGTGCTGGTCCCGTATCGCCATGTCACGTTTCAAACACTCGGCCGTCATATTCACAATAGCTGGCGTGGGACACTCGTTTCAACCGTAGCCATGCAACTGGGTCTGCAGCTCTTTCCCATCTATGCGAACAGCTTTCTGAACAGCTATATTGGGCAGGTCGGGTTTGTAGTGATTATGCTGCTATTCTTCTACCTCTTCGCACTCGTTCTGTTGTTGGGTGCCGAGGTCAACGCCTTCTATGCCGAAGGGATACATGTCCCTAAAAGCGATCTCATCACGCAGGCGAGTAATGGTGGTTACGAATAAAGAGAAAGGAAATACGCATGTCTACCATTTCTTCTCATCAACATTTCCGCTGGCTCAACCTGCTGACGCGGCACTTAGCCACCTCTGCCGGAAACTCAGCACCGGTAGAACAAGCGGGCGCAAACGGCCAGAGCAAGCCCTACGAAGGCCCTGCTCTAACTCAAGCTGCCCAGGCGTCAACTATTGTCCAGCTTGAAGCGCCAGGTCAACCGGTAGGACCCACCATGATCCAGGTCGAAGCAGCGGAGCTGGCTACAAAGACTTCATCTGCAGAGACACAGGTAGCACATGAAGCCCTTACCAAAGATACCCATATGAGTGTGCAGGAGCGGTCTCCTGGCCGATCAGTGGTAAGGAATCGTATGCGCTGCAAGAAAGTGCGCCTGATCATTAATCCGAGAGCGGGGCACAACTTTACGAGAATCAGCGAGGTGCTGGCTGTGTTTTCGGCCGCCGGGTGGAGAACTGATATGGCAGTAAAACTATATGGTGGGCACACGATGGAACTGGCGACCAGAACTGCCGAAGAAGGGTATGACCTGGTCATTGCTTACGGCGGCGATGGCACGGTCAATCAAGTGGTCAATGGTGTAATGGCTGCCAATGGCAAGCGACAACCAGGCATCGTCGGTGTGCTTCCTGGGGGAACCGCTAATCAATGGGTGACTGAGACAAGCGAGCCCATCGATCCCGTCAAGGCAGCACTCTCGCTCATCGACAGCGATGTTGGCATGGTGGATCTCGGGCGTATCCAGGTGCAAGAACTCAAGTTCC
>VBFM01000262.1:0-453 GCA_005882595.1 Chloroflexota bacterium | reverse complement strand
CGTTGAAAACTACTTCTTGTTGACAGCGGGCCTGGGTATCGACGCCGCGGTAATAAGCCATACTTCTAAAACCATGAAGCAACGCGTTGGTCGCCTCGCGTTTGATCTCGCCGCTGCCGAAGTGTTGCCGGAGAAGCATGCTTTCCCCATTGAGATAGCTTCAATTGAAGCAGATGGGGCAACCGTCCTATGGAGCGGAGAAGCTTTCCAGGTCATCTTGGGCAATACGCGCCGCTATGCAGATGTGGTAGAGATGACCCCTGATGCATACATCGATGACGGAAAGCTCGATCTCTGCGTGATTACAGAAGGCAATACGCTTGCGACGCTCGAACAAATACTATCTTTCTTGTTTCGCCGCAGGCCCGATAGTAACACCTGCGGGAACTTTCAGTGTGCGCATTTCTTGATTACGGTGCCAGCCTCCATTCACCTGCAGCTTGATGGGAGTTC
>VBFM01000261.1:6909-7328 GCA_005882595.1 Chloroflexota bacterium | reverse complement strand
CTTGATCGCCTCGCTCATCTTCGGCCACCGTCTGAGCCACATGCTAACCGCCACTACCATATCCTCAAAACCATCCTCACCTTTAACCTCTATGGAGTAGATGTTTCGCAAGAGGGTGTAGAGATTTGCAAATTGTGTCTCTACCTTAAACTGTTGAACCACGTCGAACAGCCAGAAGGGCTTGAACCATTACCTGCTTTCGATCAACATATTTGTACAGGCAATACGCTCATTGGCTCTACCAGGGAGATAGATATTGATATTTCACCTGTACCAGAAACTTCTCCGGAGATAGGAGATCAAGGCTTCCACTGGTTTGCTGCGTTCCCCTCCATCATGCAAAATGGCGGCTTCAACGTGATTATTGGTAACCCTCCATATGTGGAATATGAAAAAGCCGGTCAAATAGATAAGTTGAC
>VBFM01000261.1:3397-6845 GCA_005882595.1 Chloroflexota bacterium | reverse complement strand
GGCTCCCGGTGGGCGCTTTGGCATGATCGTGCCATCCTCCGCTACCTGCACCGATGGGTACATTCCCCTGCAAAAGATACTGTTAGAACAATCGGCGCTCTATATCTCATCGTATAGCGATCAGCGAGGGAAGCTTTTCGACATTCCACATCCACGCCTGTGCATCATTTTGTTTCAAAAAGGCTCGGTATCTCCAGGTGTGTATTCCACGTCTTACATCAAGTTAGGGCGAGAACTGCGGGACTATTTATTTCAGCGTCTGGAGTATATCGAGGTTACCGACCTGGTAAAACCGGGCCTTATTCCACGCTATGATTCTGCCGTGGAACGAAGCATTCATGCCAAACTTCACAGCCAAACCCACCGGCTGGGCGATTACGTGCACAGGGCCGGAAGCCATAAAGTTTATTACACACGCAAACTAAGCTGGTTTGTCCAGGTGACTCCGTTCATTCCTCAAATCTTCGACGGGCAGGGCGGCCTGCGCAATCCGTCTGAACTAAAAACGCTTTCTTTCTCAATCCCAGCCCATGCTGCTATCGCCTTTGTCGCCTTGAACTCGCACCTCTTTTACTGGTTCCTCACCACGGGCAGTGATTGCCGCAATCTGAACATGCGCGAAGTGTCAGGTTTTCCCCTGGATATAGAAACGATACCTGTCCCTTTACAGCAAACCTTACAAAAGCTCGCTATTGAGCTTGCCCAGGATTTACAGAGGCATTCGGAACTGAAACTTATGCATTATCACGACCTCGGTCATCTGACCATCCAGTGCCTGTTCCCCGGCAAGTCTATATCAATCATCGATGAGATCGACCGTACGCTGGCGCAACACTATGGTTTTACTGATGAGGAACTGGACTTCCTCCTACACTTCGATAGGCAGTTCCGGGTGGGATAGCATTTATGGCAACCCCATCACTCACATATCCTGAGGATGCTCCACCACGAAACGGTAGTCGATTTTCTGTTCGCCACCGGCAGGCAGTGAAAATTGCCAGATGAGCAACTCCAGTTTGGTGCGCTCTGTTGGCGTTGGATGGATACTTTGCACTTTCACCTTGACGCGCTCGTGTTGCGATACAGGCAGGTGATCGCGAATGATGATACTACGCGAGTTCGCCGCGTAATTATGCACGGCTATACGATAGGCATAGGTAATGCGCCGGATATTCCCTTGCAGAGCGTTGCCCTTCTCCACCAGGCGCTCGACAAGCTCCCGTTTCACCTTGATGCCATCATCAATACCCAGGAAAATCTTGAATTTTTCCGTCGGCGCAGTCGACTTCACCTTTGTCGTGCCCACATATTCACCGCTTAAAAAGATGCTGGCCTCTCCGCTTAAAAGAACCCGTTCAGTAGTATTGATTATGGTCGCGCGTAAATGTACCTGCTCATCGATCACCGGAGCGCTTACGTAGTCGAACGTACATGGCAGACCATCCCGCGCAATGGTGGTCTTGTGCGGCGAATTGTCCGAGGGAATATCTACAGAACGACCGGCGCGAAAAATTAGCGCGGTCCCCGTCGCTTCAATCGTCGCAGTCGCCACGCCAGCCTGCCTGGTAGCTATCTCTTGAAACTCTTCCTGCTCCTCATCCATCGCCGGTGCCACGGCCATAGGAGCCATCGCAGGCATGGCAGTATATTGCTGCGGCAAGTAGGCATTGGCATCTGCTCCTGGAATTGCTCTTGATTTAGCGGCACGCATGGGCGCAGCAGCTTGAGGCGCGCCATAGGCCAGGGGCACCGGAGGCGTGTAAACATTGAGATACCAGGGTGTCAGGTCAGGTAATACCGCCGACTGACTGGGCCGGGCCGTTGACAGCGAGAGACCTACATTCTCCCAGCGTTCACCGGTGGATTGCTGCACCACGCCCACATAGGTCAATTCGACTTCGCCCTCGCTCTTCTCGCCCTTCATCTGCACACGCACGTCATAATGGGGATGCCATGATGCACCCATAATTAAGTAAGACAGCTCCAGTTCAAACGTTCCCGCCTGCGCCATCGCTACAGTTACCACCGCCGCCAGGCGATCGGAGAGCGTATGCCCCTGTTTCGCGGCAATTTCGCGTTTCTTTGTCGCGATTTCCTGTTGCACCTGTTTCAACTGCACCTCCAGGCTTTGCGCGGCCTCCGCGTCCTGCAAGGCTTGATTGGCGGTAAAGCTAAAGAAATCGGCGCAATCTTGCGGTTTCATCTGCCCTTGCGCCAAACCTTTCGCGAAGTCCCGCGACTGCTCACCCAATGCACGCAGCCACTGGCGGCGATCATTAAGTGCGTTTTGACGGGCCTCGAGCAACTTGTGCTGCTGTATGAGCGCATCCAATTCGTCCTGGAGCGTACTCAATTCGGCCTCCGGTGGGCGGCTCAAGAACGCGGTCGAAATATCAACGTTGAGAATGCGCAATCCCTGTGGCCCCTGTCCAGAGGCGCGCAGCGAATCGCGTAAAAATTGGGGGAGATTATTGACGCGCAATTCGTGTTCACCCGCCTCAAGTTCAATATCACCACAACGAGTAATCAGGGCGCGATCAGCATAAACGGTGACTTCTTTGATAGGCGCTTCAAGTTCAATCATGGTAAGCCTCGCATTTCATTTTTATGGTCAATTGAAATTCCTCAGAATAATAGACTGATACGATTTTTTCGACATCAGTGTAGCATCTGTTCAGTTATACGTCTATATTGGCGAATGGTGGTAGAATCTTCACTATCGATGATTTTATCCTACCCTCGAGGTCTGGTAATGATGCAAGCGCACGATGTTCTGGAAGTGATCAATCAACTCGAAAATGTTGACGTTTCAGTCTGGCTTGACGGAGGGTGGGGAGTAGACGCGCTGGTGGGAACACAAACACGCGAACATAGCGACGTTGACTTGGTGATTTCTCTTGATCAATTTGCCCTGGCACAACAGGCGCTCCATGCCATCGGATATGTGATAACCGAGGATGAGTTACCGACGCGCTTTGTCATGCGTGATGCGCACGGGCGCAGTATTGACTTCCATACCGTCACTTTTGACCATGATGGAGATGGCGTCCAGCAATTGCAAGATGGCAGATTATTTTACTATCCATGTCATGGTTTCCAGGGAACAGGTCAAATAGAAAACCAAATTGTGCGTTGCTTGACTGCTGACGTACAGGTTCTCTGCCATCTCGGCTATGAACCTGACGAGAACGATTATCATGATATGCATCTGCTTGAGGAGCATTTCTTGATAAGGCTTCCGGCTCCATATAGCAGTCTCCAGTGATTACCGAAGCGCAAATAACCATAAAGAGTTAAGCCGACCGTTCAACCAGCAACGTCCGGGCTATCCTGTTGTTCTCTTCATTTGGCGACGGCGATGCCGTTGTGGGTCAACACTTTGTCGATCTCGCTCTTTAAGCGACCGGGATGAGGTCCCATCAGCCGGGCAATCATCTGACCATCTTTG
>VBFM01000261.1:0-3347 GCA_005882595.1 Chloroflexota bacterium | reverse complement strand
CTGAATGCCGAGATCGGAAGCTAAGCGGTTATTCTCCTTGCTTGCATCGATATCCATCTTCGCGAAGGCCAGTCGTCCCTTGTACTCCTCGCTCAAACGCTCGTAGACGGGAGCAATAGCGCGGCAGGGGCCGCACCATGCAGCCCAGAAATCAACAATCACTGGTTTATCGGACTTGATCACCTTCTGCTCAAAGTCCGAATAATTCACAGGGAACAGGTTGGTATGGGTAGCCATAATGATTTCTCAGCTCACTTTCTGTATCTGAGCCTGCATTTATTGTCCTCTGCGTTCAGGGCAATAACACGACTCAATTCTCTATTCTGACCCGATACTTTGTATACGTTTTTCTTTGCCTAAAAGAAAGCACCCCACGAGCCAGGTAGCTCAGGAAACCACTCTTGCAAGTTGGCAGCCTGAGCCACTACACCATCAAATTTTGTTCGTACAAGAGACGAGCGAGATACCAAAAATGTGATTGTTAAGCATGATCCAAACGGCGCAGCTCGATCTGGCCATTGCGCACACGTACCGCGAAGGTCGGCTCGGCATACACCGCCGGGCCATTCACCACAGCGCCGTCGCTCATGCGGAAGCAAGAACCATGCCAGGGGCAGGTAACAGTTCCATCCCGGTATGTACCCTCATCCAGGGGTCCGCCCATGTGCGTGCACGTCGCGCCAATGGCATAGATGGAGTTGCCCTGCTTCAGCAAGACTGCCGGGATACCCGCCACATCGACACGGGTGAGCTTTCCCTCGGCCAGGTCCTGCGCGTTCATCACGGCGACATAGTCATCTGAACCACCCTCCCACGCCACGTGGTTCACACCAATGCCCTTGGCGAAGACCAGCTCGCCACCCAAATATGCAGAGAAGAGCGAGACGGCATAACCGGCGGTCGAGAGATATACTCCTGCCTTACGCTTGCCCGTGAGACGCATTATCAGCGAGACAATATTCGTCAGCAGAATGCTGCCGTTTAGCAGCCCATGCAAAAATCCTACCCGGCGGTCCGTGTCATACAGATCGCTCCAATCGGTCACGCCTGTCACCGCGGCGCCGGTCGCTCCCAGGATGCCAAGCAGTAACGAGAGATCAGAACTACGGGCAACCCCCTCATCTTCATTGCCCAGCCATGCCATATCCAATACCAGCGTGCCACTCCACGCGCCAAGCGGCACGTCGGTCAACACGGGATGTATTGGATGCCCAAGCCAGGTCCCGTTGAGGTAATCCTTGATCTTGCGGTTGGGTTGCCCCGGCTGACCGAATAGTTTCAATAGCCAGTCCTGGAATGGCGCTGCTAGCTTGTCAAGCCACGTCTGTCGCTCCACAATGTTTCCAATTGCATAACGCAGCGGTGGATTCATCGGGGGCGTTTCGGCCCAACTTTTCTGATCAGCCGGCATTACTTCTGACGTCATAGGTCATGATCCTTTCTGGAAGGCAACACATCGCCTGTATTGCATTCCCTAGCAACGAGTAGCCAACAATAATCGCAGGGCGGGTTAATGCCCAGTACCGAAAAAGGAACATCTGGCGTGCGTTCTCGCTCTATATACTGCGCTACCTTCGGATTGTGCGCGTAAAAATGCCGGGCACAGCGTAAAGCGCTCTGCATTGAGCGAAAATGCGCACACATCTCCTCTTGCGCAGGTAATCGAACATAGGTGAAACCATGCTGCTCCAGCCAGTCATAATCCTGCAGGCGCGGCCAGATAACGACAACTTTCCCCCCAGGTTTTGTTACCCGCCGGAGTTCTGCCAGGCCAGGTTCGCCTCCCTGTGTCTCTTCAGCTGTAAATGCGGAACAGGAAATGGCGAGGTCAACACTATGAGTATACAATGGAAGCGCGTCAAAACGTCCCTGGCATAGTACTACGCGATTCGAGTCCAGTTTCTTTTGTAATATGTGCAGCAATCCCGGCGATGGCTCAACAGCATAGACCTTTTTCGCCCCATAGCGCACGCACTCCAGTGAGGCTCGCCCACTTCCCGCTCCGGCATCGAGCACAATATTCCCGCGCACATCCGGCTCTAACTGCTGAAAAATCTGGGGATGCAGTTGCTCCCCCTCGGTCAACTCCTCGTAGAGATCTGGCGTTTTCCAGTACGTCAGTTCCCAGAAGAGCCGGTCAAGCACTTCGTGACGAGCAGCCTCTACCTGATCCTCCGAAATGGTGTGTTGGAACTCGGCCAGAAACGATGCGCGTTTTTCCGTTTGCATATTGTCTATAATACGCCGCACCAGTTCCTTCGGCATACCACGTAGGCTATATGCCAGCTTCTCTACTGTCAAGCCGAACCCATTACCACAAAGGATACTCTGTAAGGTCGCATCATCGAAGACCATCATGTCTTCCATGTGAAATGGATTCTCAAACTGCGGGACAACATCAACATCAAACCATCGATGTGCTGGCCAGTGCCCGCGCGGGAGCAAGGCGCATTGCAATCGTTCATCACCTTCACCGGCAAAGTGCGTTGATGAGGCTTTCGATTGTGCAGTTCGGGAACTCTTCGCATCCATCGGCATCTACTCTTTAACAGGCTCGCCATGCTGCATGAAGCAGGCAATTTGACACTTTCGATAGTACCAGTTCTGTCCGTTTGTGAGCAAGTGAACAATAGAATTCTCGTTGTTTATGACCTTATTCACATTACCACTGTGAACTTATCGACTGTACTCTATACATTGCGGTGCTAAACTAACAGACAAACAGGCTATAAAACGTATCTAACCTGATAAAACTAGAGTAACTCATCGTATAAACAAGCAAAGCTATGAGATATGCTCATCTATGAGAAATTATCTCCCGCTGGGAGGATTAATTACGTATGTATCAATTGTATCAATGTGAATTTTGTGGCTCTGACCTGCCCGATGACGCGCGTTTCTGTGGGAATTGCGGGAGGCTGTCCAATTCTCCAGCAGACGGTCAAACACGTGTCAGTGACCTGCAATTAGTGAAGGGCTACCAGAGAGGTGCACCCAACCGTATCAGCCAGCCGGGTATTTCTCCTTTGTCCCCTTTGCCGCCTTTGCCATCTTCGCCTTCCCTGGCCTCTGCGCCTCGTTGGAATACCCACTCACCACGGGGTGATGCGGTATTACTCGATAACAATACGCCTACGACACCCTTGAGCGATGAAGAAGAGGAAAAGCGGCGGCGCGCGGCGATGCTCGGTATGGGGCTGCCTCTCCTGGGCATAGGCGAACAACCCATAGGCAGCAATACCCCTATGGTACAAGGAACGCCCCAAATCAGCAGCGTTCCCTCTGTACAGGGTACTCCACACATACCCGGCGGCTCTTCAGGCGGCGGGCTACACGCGGGTCTAACG
>VBFM01000260.1:0-4869 GCA_005882595.1 Chloroflexota bacterium | reverse complement strand
GCTATCAAGGCCAATACCTTTCAACCGGAAAGTCTGGATGAAGTAGCCCGGCGCAGTGATGAACTGGGGCAATTGGCGCTGGTCTTTCAAGAGATGGCGCGCCAGGTCTATACCCGTGAGCAGCAACTGCAACAACAGGTGCACCAATTACGCATCGAAATTGATCAGGAGAGGAGCGCCCGCGAGGTAGCCGAAATCACGGAAAGCGATTACTTCCAGCAGTTACTCGGCAAAGCGCAAGAGCTGCGCAAGCGGGCCAGGGGCGACCAGGAGGACGGAATGCAAGGCAACGCAGCCCAAACGCCAGATGGCGCAGCGTGAAAGGAGGCGCACCATGCACTTGCGGTTTACCGCGTATGCTATTCCCGAAGCCATCTCCGGGGCGATATTGATCTGG
The DNA here is from genome assembly GCA_005882595.1 of Chloroflexota bacterium. Lineage (GTDB taxonomy): Bacteria > Chloroflexota > Ktedonobacteria > Ktedonobacterales > Ktedonobacteraceae > VBFM01. Next base: position 4,472 of record VBFM01000260.1, on the reverse strand, counting down.
CTCATGGTCGTTACCTGGCGACGCCGTTCTGCACCTGCTACATCATCTTTTCTTGTCATCTTGCTGGCAGCGGCTATCTATGCACTGGGTTATATGGTGGAACTGGTCAGTACTGACCTATCCACTGCAATCTTTTGGAACAACGTTTCGTGGGTGGGATCAGTCCTTTTGCCGCCAGCTTGGTTCATCTTTGCACTTCAATACACGGGCCGCTCGCGATGGCTGACACGTCGTTTGATAGTTCTGCTGGCAATCGTTCCTCTCGTCACCCTCCTGCTAGTCTGGACCAATACCTCGTCTGCTTTGATAAGCAGCAACAATCGCCTGGATAGCACTGCTCCGTTTGCGGCAATTGTTTCCACGCCCGGTGCCTGGTTCTGGGTCTTTCTTGTATATGCCTATACATTATTTTTGCTCGGTGCACTGGTGATCGGTTCGTTCATCCGGACAATGATACGTTCAGCATCCCTCTATCATGGACAAGTCATCGCTTTGCTGATTGCCGTGATAGCCCCGTGGGTGGGAAATGCTATCTATCTCTCCCCTCTGGCGTTTACAGTGAGTGGTATGGCGGTAGCCTGGAGCCTCTTCCGCTACCAAATGTTGGATCTCACGCCGGTAGCACGCGATGTTGTGATCGAAAGTATGAGTGATGCCGTAATTGTGATGGACCTGCGCCACCGCATTACCGACCTCAACCCGGCAGCCGAGCGCCTCCTTGGTCGCCCACGTTCAGAAGTGGTGGGGCGCCCGAGCCTGCAGGCTGCCTCCGCCTGGTTTGAGCAGATCCAACGCTTTTACCATGTCCCCACCGCACATGAAGAACTCGTGCTGACACTCGACGGGACACCCCATTTCTTTGATCTACGCATCTCACCTCTCGCTGACCGGCACGGTTCTACCAGTGGTCGTCTAGTTGTCCTGCGGGATATTACCGAGCGCAAGCAAGCGATGGAAGCCTTAGAGCGAGCCCGGGAGGAACAGGCGGCCAGTGCCCATGAAAATGCCAGGCTGTACCAGGAGGCGAATGAGCAGAGGCAGTATTTTGAGGCCCTGATGAACAATAGCCCCATCGCTGTGGCCAGTACTGATCTTGATGACAGGATTGTGACCTGCAATCAGGCTTTTGAGCAGCTCTTCGGCTCCTCGCAAGTCCAGGTCGTCGGGCGCAGCTTAGTTGAGGTGATTAGCAGTCCAAAGTATTATGCCGAAGTCGAACGTAACCTTTCACGCATCAAGCAGGGAGAGGTCATTCATGTGATGACGCGGTGGCTGGGCAGGCATCTGGAGGCCCAGGGTGTTCCAGTGCTCGTAGACGGTCGGATTGTTGGAGTGCTTGGACTCTATCTTGATATCACCGAGCGCAAGCAGGCCATGGAAGCCCTGGAGCAAGCGCGAGCAGAGGCCGAAGCAGCCAATGAGGCTAAGAGTGCCTTCCTGGCCATGATGAGCCATGAAATCCGCACGCCCATGAACGCCATCATTGGCATGACCGGCTTGCTGCTCGATACCGACCTCACCTTCGAGCAGCGCGATTATGCCGAAACGGTCCGCTTCAGCAGCGACGCATTGCTGACCATCATCAACGACATTCTGGACTTCTCCAAAATTGAGGCTGGGAAACTAGAACTGGAACAGCAGCCCTTTGACCTGCGTGAGTGCCTGGAGTCGGCCCTTGATCTACTCGCAGCCCGAGCCACCGAGAAGGGCTTAGATCTGGCCTACCTACTAGATGAGCAGGTGCCAGCCGCGGTGTACGGCGATCTCACCCGTCTGCGCCAGATTGTGGTCAACCTGCTCTCTAATGCCGTCAAGTTCACCGAAAAGGGCGAAGTCGTGCTATCAGTTGAAGCAAAAGAGAAGAATGATGACGGAAGAGCGCATATGGAGGAGCATGAAGGAGGAAGGTTCTACGAGCTACATTTTGCCGTCACAGACACGGGCATTGGGATTTCAGAGGAGGGGATGGCTCGCCTATTCCGCTCCTTCAGCCAGGTCGATGCTTCTACGACCAGGCGCTACGGCGGCACCGGGCTGGGTCTGGCCATCAGCAAACGCCTGGCCGAACAGATGGGCGGCAGCATGTGGGTCGAAAGCCAGCCAGGTGTGGGCACGACCTTTCATTTCACCATCCGGACGCAGGCTGCTCCTGCTCAATGGCGCCCGTATCTGGATACGAGCCAACCCCAGCTTGCTGGGAAGCGTATTCTGATCGTGGACGATAACGCGACAAACCGTTCCATCCTCACCTTGCAGACGCAGTCCTGGGGCATGCTTCCTTACGCGTATGCTTCCGGCCAGGAGGCGCTTGCCCAGGTGCAGGCTGGTATCCCTTTGGACGTGGCTATTCTGGACATGCAGATGCCAGACATGGACGGTCTCATGCTCGCCGAGCAGATTCACCGCTCGCGGAAGGCTCAAACATTCCCCCTGATTATGTTGACCTCTTTAGGGCGGCGCGACATCGATACGCATGGTGTGCCGTTTGCCGCCTTCTTGCATAAGCCGATCAAGCCTTCGCAATTGTACAATACGCTGGTTGCTCTCTTTGCCGGGCAAGAGCAAGTGCAGCCCATAGCTCTCTCAATAGAGGCGACCGGTGGACGGTTTGATGCTGCGTTGGCTCAGCGACTCCCGTTGCATATCCTGCTGGCTGAAGATAACACTGTCAACCAGAAACTGGCTGTGCGCCTCTTAGAGCGCATGGGGTACCGGGCTGATGTTGTTGCAAACGGCCTGGAAGTGCTAGAGGCATTGCAGAGGCAGAGGTATGATGTGATTTTGATGGATGTTCAGATGCCAGAGATGGACGGCCTGGAAGCCTCCCGCGTCATCCACAAGGACTGGCCGATCGAAGAGCGCCCACGCATTGTAGCCCTGACGGCCAACGCCATGCAGGGCGACCGGGAGGAGTGTCTGGCCGCCGGCATGGATGACTACCTTACCAAGCCCATCCAGATTCAAGCATTACAGGAGGCTCTGGAGCGGGTTGGACTATGGGCACGGGTACACCGTCGTCCAACGAGACGGCTTTCGCCAGTTCAGACTGCTCCCCTCACCCTGAAAGCTGAAAAGCAAGCCGAGTTTGGTCCGCCCCTCGACGCGACAGTGCTAGCGGAACTCCGTCAGTTCCAGGGAGAAGGGGAGCCGGATATCGTGCAGGAACTGGCCGAAGCCTTCGCTTTCGAAACGCCGCCACTATTGGAGACCTTGCGCCAGGCCGTGGCCTCAGGGCAGCCCGAGCAGCTCAAACGTGCGGCTCACAACCTCAAGGGCAGCAGTAACAACTTGGGAGCCCGTATGATGGCGGCTCTCAGTGCCGAATTGGAGACCATCGGCAAGAACGGAACAGTCGAACGGGCGGAGGAGTTGGTCACCCGCCTGGAGCAGGAGTACCAACGCGTCTGCCAGGCCCTGGCTAGCGAAGGAGCAGAGATACATGTCAACCAGCGATGAATTGTTCACCTCTGCCGAGATTCTTGGAGGATTTTCAGCGAAACGTGCTCGTCTCCTGTTGTTTCAAATAGAGAGCCGCACGGCCTATCTCATGCTGCAATCACAGCAAGCAGTTGATCGCTACCTGACCGAAGAGGCTGCCGAGCAACGGGACCTCGCGTTCTATGAAGCGCTGGTAGAAGGCCGCGAGCCGTCTGTTCAGCCCACGATTCGGGACCTGGAACGCTATGCCCCCCATTGGCAAGCTCTTATGCCGTCCAACTCAACCATCCAATCAGCCCTGGCTCACCTGTTGGCGCAGAAGTATCGCTTTGCACAGCGGGACATTCCCCACATCAAGGAGGCGTTAGGACTGGACACCGAGGAAGTCCAACGGGCCTTCTCACGCCAGTACCGGCAGGAGCTTGACACGATCTATACCGAACAGGTGAGCTTGCTCGAGAGGACACGTTGGCAGCGGAACAAGCTGAGCGAGTGGCTGGAGAACTTACCGCCGTTTTGGACCGCCTATGCCCTGACCTTTACCGAGACGGTTGGTGCATCCATCCTCGCTTTGCCAATTGCACTCGCCGGTGTGGGTCCGATCGCGGGAGTGATTATCCTGTTGGTTATGGGGGTGATCAATGTACTCACGATCGCGTCCATGGCAGAAGCCGTAACCCGCAATGGTTCGATCCGCTATCAGGGAAGCTACCTCGGAAAGCTCGTTCAGGACTACCTGGGAAGAGTCGGATCGCTCGTCCTGACTGCGATGGTGGTGATCGTTTGCTTTCTGGTGCTTTTCGCCTACTATCTCGGGTTCTCGCTCACGTTGGCTGGTGCCACGCCGATCCCCCCCCAGGTCTGGGTAGGTATCCTGTTTTTGCTTGGCTTCTATTTTGTGCGTCGGAAAAACTTGCATGCCACTGTCACGAGTGCCCTGGTGATAGGTGCGATCAACCTAGGTTTAATTCTGCTGCTTTCTGGACTTGCCCTGGCACACCTGAGGCTGGACCGCTTGCTTTACGTGCATGTCC
>VBFM01000259.1:5411-6048 GCA_005882595.1 Chloroflexota bacterium | reverse complement strand
TCTCATCGGCAGTAAGTACCATCGCCAACATGCACTTCATCGCCTCGATATCCAATGGCAGTTGGCTCGAATGGGATCAAAACCCGAATGCGCTTCGCTCCGACCTTTTCGAGGAATCACTGACTCTTGATGAGCGAGGCTGCGTGCGGCTGCCGGAGCGACCAGGGTTGGGCGTGAGACTGAATCAAGAGACTGTCAACCGCTACCGCGTCGATCAGCAGGGTGTGTGAATCATTGTATCAACACACTATTCACAACACATGGAAGGTAAACAGTGAGATTAGAAGGCAAAATTGCGATTGTAACCGGTGGGGCGCAAGGCATGGGTCGCGCAATTGCGCTACGCTATGCTCAGGAAGGCGCTGCGGTGGTGATCGGTGACCTCAAGCAGGCAGACGCTCAAAAGGTTGTCGATGAGATCGCAGGCGGCAACGGCAAAGCGCTGGCGGTAGCAGTAGACGTGCGTAACCAGCAGCAGGTCCAGGCAATGATAGATGCGGCGGTCAACCAGTTTGGCGGCCTGGATATCCTGGTGAACAACGCGGGCGTCGGCAAAATCATCCCATTTTTGGAAACGACCGAGCAGGACTGGAATTTTATGTTCGACGTTAACTGCAAGGGGCTGCTCTGGTGCAGC
>VBFM01000259.1:0-5395 GCA_005882595.1 Chloroflexota bacterium | reverse complement strand
AGGTAATGATCAAGCAGGGCCGGGGTGGGAAGATTATCAACATGGCATCCCAGGCGGGACGACGTGGCGAAGCTTACGTGCTGGCTTACTGCGCCAGCAAGGCATGCGTGATCAGTATGACCCAGTCGATGGCGCTCGCGTTGGCCGAACACAAAATCAATGTCAACGCAATTGCTCCAGGCGTCGTAGACACTCCTTTCTGGGTAGAGGTTGATAAGCAGTTTGCCAGAATCATGAACCTGGAGGTTGGCGAGCCCAGGCGCAGAGCTATTGCGTCGATCCCCCTCGGTCGGATCGAGCAGCCCGAGGATATTACAGGTCTGGCCGTCTTTCTCGCATCGAACGAATCCGACTACATTACACAGCAGTGCATCAACGCCGATGGTGGCAACTGGCCCAGCTAAGCACTCATGTCAGGAAAAAACCATTTTGCCCTTGCCTTTTTTATTGCAGTGGTGTATATATGTCTATGGTGATTCCCAGTGTATTGTGTAAAAAGAGGTATATGTTTCGAGAGGAGGGCTTTCATCGTGGCATCATTTAACATTAACATGGAACGACGCGCTTCCAGGATCTCTGTCTTCGTGACAGTGCAGACCATCGCGCTGGTTGGTTGGATCATCGTGCAATCAACCTTCACCCTGTCTCCCTTTGGACAAAACATCCCATTTCCACTCATCATGGTCATCGAAACGATCTGGTGGATTGCGACACTCGTGATTATGTTCGTGCTATTCCGGCGGGAATATGGTCGTTTTGTCCAGTCTGTTGTGCAGTTGGAGGAGGCGAATAAAGTTCTGCGGCAGAGGACGAACAGCGCCCTCTTCGATCTCAAAGATCAGGGCAATCAAGAAGAGCAGAGCTCCCGTCCCGAGTAACGGCATATATTGCCAGGCCCAACAACCCGCGAAAAAGCGCTGAGCAAAGGTTGACAGCCAGGTTGGCTGTCAACCTGCAGCCTTATACTTTCTTATTCCCCTTTTATACCTTTCTTCTGTGAAGAAATTACAGAAGCGTGTATTGTTTTCCAAAAAATGGCTCAAAGTATTGACTTTCTAGCTTTTTAATGCTATATTTCCATTACGTGCTAAATATTTAGCACGTAATGGAAAGTCAATACGTACCTTAATTTTTGCTTCTTGGTGAAAGGAAACGCGTGTGAACACTCTGAAAAGTAAAGATAGCGTCGATGATATTCCTGTGCTATCGGATGATGTGCCTGTGACGATGCCGGAGTTGCCGCAAAGCGTCTCCATTACTTCACTACAGCAGTTCAAGGCGATTAGTGATCGGACGCGCTCGCGCATCCTGGGGATTATCCAGAACCAGCCAGCTACAGCCAAACAGATTGCGGATCGGCTTGGTGCCAGTCCAGGCGCGATTGGGCATCACCTGCACGTACTCGAGGCGGCGGGATTGGCTAAGGTGGTGGCTCGCCGCCTGGTACGCGGCATCGTCGCAAATTACTACACACGCACGGCAAAGATTTTTAAGTATGAACTTTCAAAAGAGATAAAGGGGAACGAAACCGCTTCATTAGAGATCATGTCAAAGGCGTATGATGAGATGGCGGAAGCCGCATACACTCCTGATGAAGACCCCTACCGATTCGATAGTTTTCCGCATATCCGGCTTTCACCAGAGCGCGCCAGGTCCTACCATGAGCGGTTTAATGCGCTGCTTGATGAGATTTTGAACGAGACACCCGACCCTGACGGCAAGGTATACGGCATCTTTGTAGCTATGTTCATGTCTCCGACCTATATGCAGGGTCCCAGCACGACACTACCGGACGATGCTGTTTGATTGGACGCTTTGTAATTGTAGAAATGCTACGTCTCCCACGGGTACAAAGGTTAGGAGTACTGCGATGCAAATGAATACGCAGGCGGCGAAAACGCCCGCTAAAAAGCTCAATAGCGACTTCTGGAAATACTGGACGGGGCAGACCATTTCAAATCTTGGTAGTTCGGTCACGCTGTTCGCCTTACCCCTGCTGGTCTACCAGATGACCGGCTCCGCGATCAACCTGGGTATCTCTGGCGCGGCCAACTTCCTGCCCTATCTGCTCTTCGGGTTGGTGCTTGGCGCGTGGACAGACAGGATAGACCGCAAGCGTATGATGATTTTCACGGACATTGCGCGCGCCTTGATTGTGGCAACTATCCCACTTTTAGCCGTTCTGGGAGCGCTCCCCGTCTGGTGGCTCTACATTGTGGGCTTCATTCACTCGACGCTGACCATCTGCTTTGAAGCGGGGGAATTCGCAGCCATTCCCAGCCTGGTGAATCAAGATGACCTGGTCACGGCAAATGGACGCATCCAGGCCAGCTATTCAGCCGCGCAGATTATTGGCCCGCTGCTGGCCGGCTTGCTGGTGTTTAAGGTACCTTTGCCAACGCTCATGCTGATCGATGCGCTGTCGTTCCTGGTTTCATCAGCCTCGCTCCTGCTCATCCGCATCAGTTTCAACGTGAAAGAGGGCGAAAAGAAGGAAAAGACCAGTATTCGCCAGGATGTTGTTGAAGGGCTGCGCTATGTCTTGAGCCACCCGGTATTGCGCAACATCTCGATGATGATGGCGATGGTCAACTTTGTGAGTGCGGCATCTTACGCGCAGCTCGTCTTATTCGCCAAGGTACGGCTGGAGGCGAGTGATACGCAGGTGAGCCTGCTCTTTTCAGCCGGGAGCCTCGGAGTGGTGATCATGGGCCTGCTGGCCGGCCCACTGCGCAAGCGCTGGTCGTTCAGCACTGTAGCATTAGGTGCGCTGATGCTGTCGGGACTGCTGGAGCTGGCTTTCTCGCAGATGCGCTGGTTCTGGATTGCGGCGTTCCTCTGGATGATCGCGGGAGGATTAGGCATTCTCTTTAACATTAATACGAGCAGTCTGCGGCAGGCGATTGTCCCCAACCATATGCTAGGGCGCGTGATCAGTATTGCCAGTGTGCTGGCGTGGTCTGCCATACCCCTGGGGAGCTTGCTGGGCGGCTTTGCCATCTCGTGGACAAGGAATGTCGCCCTGGTCTTTGCCATTACCAGTACGCTGACATTCCTGATCCCGTTGTCCTTTGCGTTTACAGCGCTGGGACATGCCGATAGGTATATTCCGAAAAAAGAGGTAGAGGCAACTGCCTCAGCAGCTACCAACATCCCGTAGGGGCGAGGGTGGATGATGCGGGGCTGGGAGGGCCTTTAGGGTCGCCCGCGTCCTGTTCCTCTGACTTCCATGTTGGGGGAACATGATCCCATCCCACCCCGCGGTCGACGGATTACCTCAACATCCTGGCTTTTTTCGATGCTTCATATCTTTGTTCTTGTTGAAGCAGGGCTTCGAGGGGATTGTTGAGGATATATTGACGTGTCAGCTGTAAGTCTTCTTCATTGCGAATGACGTGTTCGTAATAGTCTCTCTGCCAAAGATGCTTGTGGCACTCTATACCTGCACTCTTGTGATGGTCGCGCCAGGCAACAGTGAGCAACGACTTGAATGCGCCAACTACTCTCCCCAAAGCTGAAGAACCTTTCAGCGTTCCATCTAACCAGAGAATGCCATGAACGTGGTCGGGCATGCTGACAAATTCATCCACTCTGACAGTTGAAAAGCGCTGTGGGAGGGTCTGCCAGGTCTTGAGTAACGCCGTATGAATTGCTGGTATCTCAAGGACTCGTTGGCGGTCCTGGGTACAGATGGTAATAAAATAGACTCCGCTGGATCGGTAGTCGTATGATGGGAGTCGGTGAGAATTGCGTCTCGTGTAGATTTTGGGATCGATGTCGCGATTGTTCATAATGATCCATCCTTGTTATTTTTGAGGTAAGTCCTGTTCATCTCGCTGACACCCTGCGGGAACACGATCCTCCCCACCCCGCGGGCGACCATAAAGGCCCTCCCAGCCTCTCATCCACCGCCCTCGCCCCTACGGGATGCGGCCAGTCAGGTTTTCACATTCGCCTCCGACGTTACCTCTTGCATCATTGCGGCCAGGTTTTCGTAGATGTGATCGGGCTTGATCGAGGAGGCTTCGACGTCTGCGCGGGTGCTGCTGCCGGAGAGGACAAGCAGGGTATGGGTTCCGGCGTTTTTGCCTGCGAGGATGTCTACGTGCAGTCGGGTTTGCTGCCGAGCTGTTCCATGGCTTCCTGCAGGAGCATGGGTTCTGGTTTGCCTACAACTTCGGGGGATATGCCGCTGCCTGCTTCGATGGCTGCCGCGAGTGTGCCACAGCCGGGGATAAACCCGCCTTGTATGGGGAGGAGTGGGTCGCGGTTGATGGTCACAAAGGCCGCTCCTGCACGCACCGCGTTCATGGCGCAGGTTAATTTGGCGTAGTCGAAGTCGCGGTCAAGGCCGACCAGCACCGCGTCCGCTTCCTGGGAATCGATGTGGGCAGGAGTCAAGCCCTGCGCTGCTACCAGGTCTATGAGAGGCTGTTCACCTACTACGTAGACAACGCCTTTGGGGAAACGGCGCGCGATATTCTGGACGGCGGCCTGCCCCGCGGTGAGGAGGTGGTCGGCGTCAGCGGCAATACCCAGGCGTGTCAATTTTGCCAGGATTTGCGCGCCGGTGGCGAATGAGTTATTCGTCAAAAACAGGTAGCGCTTTTTATGCGCTTCGAGCCATGCGATGAACTCTTTTGCTCCCGGCAACAGTTCATTTCCACGGTAAATTACGCCATCCAGGTCAATTAAGTAGGTGGCGTATGGTAACATAAGGCTCCACGTCATTCTCGTAATAATTGCTCGCGGATGGCGACAATTTCACGGCGCAGGGTAGGATTAATATTTACTTCGCGATCGATCTTTTCACAGGCATGCAGGACGGTGCTGTGATCGCGCCCGCCGAACAATGAGCCGATCTCTAAGAGGGATGCCTGTGTCTCCTGGCGCATCAGGTACATGGCAATCTGGCGCGGCATAACGATATGTTTGTCACGCTGCTTGCCGCACATGTCATCGAGTGAGATATGATAATACTCCGCTACGGCCTGGGCAATCTGCTTGATGCTCAGGCGCGATTCTTTGCTGTCGTTGCCCAGCGATGACATGGCGGCGCGCGCCACATCAATGGTCAGGTCGGTCTGGTGCAGGTGTTGATAGGCCATCAGGCGATTGAGGTAGCCCTCTAACTCGCGAATGTTGGTCTGTACGCGCCCGGCGATATAGGTAATAATGTCGTCTGGGATGGGATAGTGCAGAACATCGGCTTTGACGCGCAAAATCGCCATGCGGGTTTCCAGGTCGGGCGGCTGAATATCGGCGATCAGGCCCCACTCAAAACGGGAGCGCAGGCGTTCTTCCAGGCTAACAATGGCTTTGGGAGGACGATCACTACAGATCACAATCTGCTTGCTCATTTCGTAGAGGCTATTGAAGGTGTGGAAGAACTCTT
>VBFM01000258.1:4167-5655 GCA_005882595.1 Chloroflexota bacterium | reverse complement strand
AGGAGTATTCATCATGAGAAAAGTAGTCGCAGGTTTGTTTATGACACTCGATGGTGTCGTGGAATCGCCTGGTACATGGCAAGAGCACTTCGATGAGGACATGGGGGAGGCCATGATGGAACAGCTCAGCTCCCAGGACGCTGTCCTGCTGGGGCGAGTGACCTATCAGGAGTGGGCATCATACTGGCCTACCGCTACGGATGAACCGTTTGCAAGCTTCATTAACTCTACACCCAAGTACGTCTTCTCGACCACCCTGGACAGTGTCGAAGAATGGAAGAACTCGACACTGATCAAGGGAGATCTCGCCCAGGAAATCGCCAGACTGAAGCAACTACCAGGAAAGAACATTGGCACCGCCGGAAGTCCCACCCTCGTCTCCTCCCTCCTCGAACAGGGCCTTCTGGATGAGCTGATACTGCTGGTCCACCCTGTGGTTGTGGGCAGCGGAAAGCGCCTCTTCGAGAATGGGGGCAGCCTCAACAGATTGACACTCCTCTCTGCAAAAACGACCAGGACAGGGACCGTGATCCTCACCTATCAGCCGCGAAAGCCTTAGGAGCCTGGCAAAGAAGAAAGAGTAGATAAGAATGTGGCTCTCAAAAACATGTCTCTATTGGTGGAACAATGCCCTCCTGGTCAGGATAATTAGCAGAGGCAAAGCGATGGCGGCTAAAGACATGAACAGGAGCCGCCAGTTCTGATCGCGCATACCTTCGGGTATCTGTAGGAACGAGGGGAGAGGGAAGTTCAGTTGGCGAGCAAGATAGATGAGAAGACCCAGCATGCCGCCTATGATGGCAAGACTTGCCAGGATGTTGATGTAGAGCGAGGCGAAATCTGGATGCGGGGCAAGCAAGCCGATGATGATCGAGACAATGAGATAGATAGCGATCAAAGACAGGACAATCGTCCACCTGCGTAGAGGTGATAATGATGAATATGGTGAATTGTTCATAAAACTACTCTTTCTTTGCACAGAATATATTCCTCCCAGACACGCGGGAGAAAGTAGAGTTGGCTCTACATCTGTATCACGCGGAAGAGTAGTGGAGAGTTTCTTCTTCTCTTTTAGGAATAGAGGCTAGCGGGGCGGAATCTCAGCGCCGACCACACCTCGTCAATAGAAATCTGTGTCACAGCCTGCCAACCGAACTTTATGACCACTTCCCACATGACCTCGCGCGATAAATCGGAAGGTACCTTTGAGGTTTTTTTAGGGTAGGATATCCAGAGCAATCCATCTGGCTTCACCGCCTCTATCGCTGCTGGGGCTTTGTCTTGCAACTCAGCCCTCTGCTGGACGAATAAATGTACCATGTCAAAAGGACCCTTGCCCTCGGTGAATACCTCGACGCCTTCGGGCAGCGTCCCCAGGTTTTCGCGATAACCCTCTGGCGCATGCAACAAGAGCATATGGTAGTATGGTTTGATCACGAGCTTTTTCACCAGTGGTGTGTCCGGCATTTCTATCTCCGATGTGGAAGA
>VBFM01000258.1:0-4130 GCA_005882595.1 Chloroflexota bacterium | reverse complement strand
TTGTTCCTCCCAGGATGGCTCTTTGGGCAAGGAATGATTTGCAGGTGGTGAACCGGCCTGGTCCTCTTTTTTCTGCTGGTCCAGCATGAGCCGTAAACGCAGCTCCTCGTTGCGCAGTTCCATCCTCTTCTGGCCGGCCTTGATGCTGGTTTTATATGCCTCTAGAAAGATGCCGAGGACGATACTCACGACGCTAATGATAAAAAGTAGCAGCACGACCATCGTCCAGAAGTTGTCGGTTAGCATTCTCATGAAATCCATAGATGTACCCTCGCAGACCACAAAGAAAATTTCTGCCAGATGACGACCATCCCGGCTCTGCAATTATTACGCGAAAATAGTGGTAAGGTTGCACTTTTCGCTGTCCCAACGGCAGAACTTGATACGGTGTGGTCATCGATCTGCCATCGAGGCGTTTTGGGGCGATGATTGCCAGGGCGACCGCGAGGGTCGCCCGTACAATATACGTTTCCATGTAAAACAGGCAATTGGTATTGTACGGGCGACCCTCGCGGTCGCCCTGGCAGTCAAAAAGTATTCCTGGCGATAACTCACAAACCCTGGTGAAACGAGGGTTACGTCTGGACAGAACTGCACTTCTTATATACACTAGTAACAGGGGCAAAGCCGCCCATTAAGGATGATTCGACCGTATCGAACGGCGGTGAGCGCGTTTAAGCGATAAGCCTATCTAGGGCGATCGCGGGGGTCGCCCACCAGGCATCAATCTAAGCCGGGAATCCAGGCACAGAGCCGGATGATCCGTAGGGGCGAGAGTGGATGATGAGGGGTTGGGAGGGCCTTTAGGGTCGCCCGTGGGGTGGGGGGCGATCGTGTTCCCCCAATATAGAAGCGAGATGAACAGGACGCGGGCGACCCTAAAGGCCCTCCCAACCCCTCGTCCGCCGCCCTCGCCCCTACGGGTGTTGATGACCTTTTCTTAGGTTGATGTCTATTGAGCGACCCTGGGGAAGGAGAACAACGATGTACTTCAAGCAGCTTGTCAAAGAGGACCTGGGGTGCGCCAGTTATGTGGTGGGCTGCACCAATGCGGCGGTGTGTGCGGTGGTTGACCCGCGCGTGGACATGGTAGACGACATCTTGACGATGGCCGACGGTAAAGGGTTGAAGATCACGGCGGTGATCGAGACGCATAATCACGCCGATCACATCTCTGGGCATGGGGAGATTGCTCGGCGCACGGGCGCGGATATCTACGTGCATGAGCAGGCGCAGGCGGAATATCCACATAAGAACCTGAGGGATGGCGATGAACTGCGATTTGGGGTGGTCAAATTGCGTGTTATCCATACCCCTGGCCATCGCCCGGAGCACATCGCGCTGGCCGTCGCGGATACATCGCGCAGTGAAGAACCCTGGCTGGTGCTGACGGGCGATTCGCTCTTTATCGGTGACGTGGCGCGTCCCGACCTGGCGGTTCCCGGCGAAGAGGGGGCCAGCGTGCTGTACGACAGCATCTTTGATCGCCTGTTGAAGCTCGACGACGGCGTGGAGGTCTATCCCGCGCACGTGGCAGGCTCCTTGTGCGGACGCGGCATGAACGCGAAAACCAGCTCAACCATTGGGTTCGAGCGCAAATACAATGCAGCTGCTGCCCCGCGCTCCCGTGATGCATTCGTGCGTGAAATGAATGAGAATCTGCCGCAGCGTCCCCCCAATATGTACAATATCGTAGAACGCAACCGCAAGGATTATGCGCATGTTGAAGCGCGACTGCTGCCCAGGCCGCTCGATGTGCAGGCATTCCAGCGCGAGATGGAGAGCGGAGCGCTGGTCATTGATACTCGCTCACCCCATGCGTTTGGCGAGGGGCATATTCCCGGCGTGCTGCAGGTCTACCTGCATGGCTCCGCTTTTCCTACCCGCGTGGGTTTCGTCGCCGCGCCCGACAGTCGCCTGCTGCTGGTCGTCAAGGATGAGCATGACTTGCGCGAGGCCATCACCCAGTTAGCGGTTGTCGGCTACGACCAGGTTATTGGCTATCTGGAGGGTGGTATGGTAGCCTGGCGGGAGGCCGAACTGGCGATACAGAGCTTGAATTCGTTGACCGTTGAACAGCTTCATACGCTGCGGCACAATCTGCACGTGTTAGATGTGCGCGACGAGGGCGAATGGGACGAGGGACACATCAAAGACGCGCTGCATGTCCCGTACTACTTTATCGAGCAGCGCTTGCAAGAGCAACATAATGATCTGGAACAATACATGGATCAACCCCTTGCCGTAGTCTGTGGCAGTGGACAGCGCAGCACCATTGCCAGTTCGATCTTGCTGCAACATGGCTTTACGCAGTTGTTCAATGTAGTGGGCGGCATGGAAGCGTGGAACGAGCAAGGGTTCGCTACAGCAGGTGGACGGGCTGTAATGTAGACTTGTGGTCCACGTATACTGATCTATAAAGGGTTTTTGCCCGTATAGTTTCGATAGGAGAGTCTAGTACCTCAGGTATTCACTTTCAGTAAAGGAGATACCCAATGATTCTTGTTGTCGGAACTACTGGCAATCTTGGGGGCACAGTCACTCGCATGCTCCTGGCAGAGGGCATGCCTGTGCGCGCCCTCGTCCGGCCACAATCCAACTACCAGCCCCTGGTAGATGCTGGTGCCCAGATCATGATGGGCGATCTGAAACATCCACACTCGCTGGATGCCGTGTGCAAGGGAGTGGAGACGATCATTACAACCGCCAATGCAGGTTTTCGGGGAGGGGATGATACTCCAGAGAGCGTTGACCTGCACGGCAATCGCCACTTGATCGATGCTGCCAAAGCTGCCGGCGTGAAGCAGTTCATCTTCGTATCGACGATCATGGCCGATCCCAACAGCCCGATTCCCATTGCGCGAGCCAAGGGCAAAACCGAAGAGTATCTGCGTACCAGCGGCGTACCATTCACCATCATCGCTCCCAACGCGTATATGGAAATGTCGCTCGTCGGCTTCGTAGGGATGCCTGCTATGCAAGGGCAAACGGTTTACATCGTGGGAGAAGGACGCCGCAAGCACTCGTTCATCTCCATGCACGACGTCGCTGCTTTTCTTCTGGCTGTTATCGACGACCCCGCCGCCATCAATCAGAAATTGCTCCTGGGTGGGCCGCAAGCGTTGTCATTTGAGGATGCCGTAGCGATTTACAAACAGGTGCTCGGTCGCGAAATCACAGTGGCACATGCTGTCCCTGGTGAACCTGTTCCAGGCATGCCTGACGTCGTCGCGCAGTTCCTGGGGGGCTTCGATCTATTCGAGTCACCAATGGATAGCACCGAGCTCGCACGCACTTTTGGCGTCCGATTGACACCGTTGGAGGAGGTTGCCAGAGCAAGTTCAGGTGCCGGAGTCGCCTGAAGCGTTGCAAAAACTGGAGCGCTCTACCGCGTCAATAAGCGTAGAAAGTAGCTCGTGGGTGATGGAGTTGACGAGGGATGAGGAGCTTGAGTGGGGATTACACTCCGGCTCCTCGTTTCTTGCTTGAGAGTATGGGATGCAAGAGGACGCTATGAAGCCTGTCCTAGTGTAGGAATTGCACCTAGCTGCTGCAAGGCTCCCAGAGCATCCCAATTGACCCGCTCTTGCAAGAGCTTGCCGTCTGCGACTTCCCAGATGCTGATGGCTGAAAAGCTGACCGGCTTGCTGCTCGCAGGAATGCCCATAAAGTCTCCGTGGTGAGTGCCATGAATGGTCATACGGGTCGTCACTTTGTTCCCTTCGGCAATCTGTTCCTCAATGTTGAATCGCATGTCGGGAAAAGCGTTGCGAAAGAGCTTGACCAGTTCTTTTACACCATCCATGCCAGGAGGTGGGTTGTCGACAATACCATTAATCACCGTAAATCCTGGATGGCACTGCATACAGATCAGATCGACGGTCGAGATATTGCCCTGGGTCATGACTTCATCGAACCAGCGGCGAACAACGGCCTTGTTTTCTTCAGTAGACATGTCACGCGACTCCTTTTCAGTGAAATACTAGCGGGGAAGCTCACATTCCCCATCTCAACTGTACGGTAAAATGTCTTCTGTAGATCATTATGAGCAAGAAATCAGTGGCTATCTTTTTCTGATTAAATCGTAAGCCCGAATCCGCGCAAAACCATCTGAACCGCAATGATAGCCA
>VBFM01000257.1:0-6877 GCA_005882595.1 Chloroflexota bacterium | reverse complement strand
CTTGTTGGCCTGATCTTTGCTATCGTTGACGCGCGCAATCAGCCCGTACAGGCGAATCTCAACCCGCTCATCATTGGCTTATTGATCGTTGCCATCGGCGCTTCATTCGGCCGTAATACCGGATATGCTATCAACCCCGCCCGTGACTTCGGTCCGCGCTTGTGGATGGCCATAGTCAGCGGCGGTGAGAGCTTTGCCGTGAATAACTACTACTTCTGGATTCCCATCGTTGCGACGCTGGCTGGAGGTGTCGCAGGAGCCTTCATCTACGACTTTACTGTCGGCAAGGTTATACAGGCAAAGATGCTTGGAGTATCCGGCACCGCTGAAGTAAAGGGTGAAGCTGTACGCGAGCCGGCCGTGGATGATCTCTAACTAGCTCATGAAAGGATGAACATACGTAGGTGATCTTATTCCGACCGGCCCACCCAACAGCAGACTGCGTCCTGGCTGCGATGCCGACGCCCGGCCGGTCGGATAAGTAGAAAGTGTAAATTTTCTCCTCTTTCGTATGTTCACGGGTATCCATGCAACCACTATCATCATCGGCGCGCATGCACAGCCTGTCGCTCATGGGGAGCGAACAATTTGACGTTCTTGTAATTGGCGGGGGCGTTACTGGAGCTGGTGTCGCACTGGATGCTGTTGCACGCGGTTACAAGGTAGCGCTTGTTGAAAAAGCGGACTTCGCAAGTGGCACGAGTAGCAAGTCGACCAAGCTCGTGCACGGGGGCATACGTTACCTACCAAATTTTGACTTCGCCCTCGTGCGTGAAGCCCTGGTTGAGCGTGGACTCTTGCTGCAAAACGCCCCATTTCTCGTGAAGCCGGTTGGTTTTGTACTGCCAATCTATAAAGGTGATCGCCATCCCGTCGGCATGCCCTTTACTACGCCGTGGGGTATCGGGCTTGGCTTTGTTCTGAATATTGGACTCTGGCTTTACGATGGCCTTGCAGGGAGGCGTAACTACAAGCGACATCGCCACTTGAGTCGCAAAGAGGTGATGAAGCTTGCTCCCGGTCTTGTTACCGAAAACTTGAAAGAAGGCCTCATCTACTACGATGGGCAAACCAACGATACTCGCCTTACCATGGCCATTCTTCGTACTGCCTCACAATACGGAGCAACGATCGCAAATTACGCGGGAGTTACTTCGTTTGTTAGCGAAAAAGGGAAAGTGACCGGGGCACATGTGCGCGATTACCTGGGCGACCAGGAAATTGTCGTGCGTGCGCGGCATATAGTAAATGCTACGGGCATTTTTTCCGAGCAAGTGGAGGCGCTCACAGATGCGGGTTCTCAGGTTCAGGTAGAACCCAGTAAGGGTGTACACCTGGTTTTTTCACGCGAGGATGTGAAGCTGGGTAATGATGCTGTCGTTCTACCGGAGACTGATGACAAACGTATCCTCTTCCTGGTTCCATGGGAGTCACGCGCGGTCTTTGGTACGACCGATACCGGTTCTGGAGACCTTGACCACCCAATTGCATCGCAGGATGATATCGCATATCTTTTGCATCACCTGAATCGCTATCTCTCGGTCAATCTGACAGCAGATGACATCATCAGTGTCTATGCTGGCTACCGTCCGCTTCTGCGTTCGCGCAGTTCGGAGCATTCTACCGCCAAACTCTCTCCATCCGGCCTGGTTACCATTGTCGGCGGTAAGCTGACGACCTACCGGCGCATGGCCCAGGATACTGTTGATGTGCTCAGTCGTCGCGATGGCTCGTCATCACCGCCTCATCCTACGCAGAACCTTCCGCTGTTCGGCAGCGCTGGCTGGCCTGCTGTCCAACGCGACCTGGAGGCCAAAGGGGCGGAGCTTGGACTCAGCCCCCAAACGATCGCCCATTTGGGGGAGAGCTATGGATCTCTAGCAAGCGAGCTGCTGAGCCTGATCGAGGATGACGCTTCACTAGGAAAGCGACTTATCGAAGATCTTCCTTACCTTCGAGCTGAGGTGATCTATGCATGCCGACAGGAGATGGCCATGACACTCGATGACGTGCTGGCACGACGTACCCGCATCCTCCTCGAGGACCGGGATCGAGGCGCGGGCATCGTTGATGAAGTCGCCGCGCTGATGGCCAGGGAACTCGGCTGGTCACCCGAGCAACAAAAGGCTATGAGTGATGCTTATCGTGCCGAATTGCAGCAGCAGATGCCTGTGTTGTAGGGGTCTGATACCCAATGCCGGACACCCACAAGCAAACCTATATGTCAAATGAAGGAGGTACCATGAAAAAACTGATCAACCGGCCAGAGGATGTGGTCAAAGAAGCGCTGGCAGGCATGCAGGCCGCCCACTCCGACCTCATCCGCGTTGATATCGAGCAACGCATCATCGTGCGCAAGGATGCACCCATCCAGGGGAAAGTAGGCGTTATTTCAGGCGGCGGCAGCGGTCACGAGCCCATGCACGGCGGCTTTGTTGGCTACGGCATGCTCGACGCCGCCTGCCCCGGAGAAGTATTTACCTCGCCGGTGCCTGACCAGATGCTCGCTGCTACGAAAGCAGTCAACGGTGGAGCCGGTGTACTGCATGTTGTGAAAAATTACACCGGTGACGTATTGAACTTTGAGATGGCCGCGGAAATGGCAGCCGCAGACGGCATCGAGGTGGAAAGCGTGGTCACCAATGACGATGTTGCTGTGCAGGATAGCACCTGGACAGCAGGGCGGCGTGGCGTTGGTGTCACCGTGCTATTGGAGAAGATCGTCGGGGGTCTGGCCGAAACTGGCGCACCTCTAGCGCAGGTGGCAGAACTCGCGCGAAAGGTGAACAACCAGGGGCGCAGCATGGGTATGGCCCTCACCTCCTGCACGGTGCCGTCTGTGGGCAAGCCAACCTTCGAGTTAGGCGAAGACGAGATGGAGATCGGCATTGGCATCCACGGCGAGCCTGGGCGCAGGCGCGTCAAACTTGCGTCCGCTGCCGAGGTGACTGAGATGCTCGCTACTCCTGTCATCGAAGACCTGGGTCTCAAGGCGGGCGATCAAGTGCTGGCATTTGTCAATGGCATGGGTGGGACACCGCTCATCGAACTTTATATAGTGTTCGACGCTTTGCATCGCATTTTGCACGGCAAAAACATCACCATCGCACGCAACCTGGTGGGAAGTTATATCACTTCGTTGGAAATGGCGGGCGCTTCTATCACGCTTGTCCGTCTCGATGACGAATTGACCAGGTACTGGGATGCGCCTGTACATACCCCTGCCCTGCGCTGGGGCCGCTAGTCGGGACGCGATAATGGACGGAGTCAACCAGGGCGGAGCTTGCCCCTGCCCTGGTTGGCCATATTTTATGGAGGATGCTGCATTGATGACTAACGAAGACGTTCTGCACTGGTTAGAGCGAACCGCCGATGTAATGCGTGAGAATCGTGCGTATTTAACCGATTTAGATTCTGCTATTGGCGATGCAGATCATGGTATCAATATGGATCGCGGATTCAGTGCCGTACGCGATAAATTCCCATCGATGGCCAGCATGGATATCTCAACGCAATTGCGAACCGTTGGTACTACGCTGGTTTCAACGGTCGGAGGGGCCAGTGGACCGCTCTATGGGACAGCTTATTTACGAGCAGCAGGCGCGACATCAGCGAAGCAGGAACTTGCACCCGCTGATGTTGTCGTCATGCTCGAAGCGTTTTTAGGCGGTATTGTTGCCCGTGGGAAGGCTCAGACGGGCGAAAAGACCATGGTCGATGCTCTCACTCCTGCTGTCGCAGCAGCCAAGCGAGCTCTTGACCAGGGCGCCACCCTGGCACAAATCACCAGCCAGGCCACGGCAGCAGCTGAAGAGGGCATGAAAGCCACTATTCCCATGCTGGCCACTAAAGGGCGTGCCAGTTACCTGGGAGAGCGCAGTATCGGTCACCAGGACCCGGGTGCGACGTCGAGCTGGCTCATCCTCCGCAGCCTTGCTGAGATCTGCGCAGGCCAGTAGGAATGCTCAGAGGGAGTTTATCTTATGACAGTGGGACTGGTCATCGTTTCGCATAGCGCCCAACTGGCAGAGGGGGTTGCCGAGCTTGCCGGGCAAATGTCTCAGGGTAAAACTCCCATCGCCGCTGCCGGTGGAACTGTCAACGATGTGATAGGTACCTCTGTTGATAGAATTGTAGCAGCTATCCAATCGGTTGAGGGACCAGATGGCGTACTCGTACTGCTGGACCTGGGAAGTGCCATTCTGTCAACTGAAATGGCGCTTGAAATGCTAGACTTACGCTCCCATGGTAGAAGGAGCAGTTACTGCTGCGCTTGAAGCCTCCCTGGGTCGAACATTGGCACAGGTACAGCAGGCAGCAGAAAAAACAGCGAGCACTGAGCAACTCCAATTGCTCAAACCATTGGCCCAGGGAGACGATACAATTGCGCAAAACCTGGAGATGGTTGAAGACGTAGCGACAGGAGCGGATACACCTCTTGAAGTTGCATTAGTTCTAACCAATCCCACAGGTTTGCATGCCCGCCCAGCCAGCCTTTTTGTACAAACCGCAGATCGCTTTCAGGCAAACGTGCGCGCATCAGGACATGGACGAGAAAGCGATGCCACCAGCATCATTGGCATCCTCGCACTTGGGCTACGCCTGGGTGATACTCTCGCCCTTCGTGCCAGCGGAACTGAGGCAAAGGCGGCTATAGAAGCGTTGAGTGAGCTGGTGCGCGCGAACTTCTATGAAACAGCGCCTACCGACGAAGCTCGGGTACCCATCCTTTCCGGTGGAGATAATAAATCAGGCCCCGATATCATTACTCCCAGGCCCTCAGAAAATGCTTCGCAACAGCCAGGAGAGCCATGGCGGGGAATCACAACTTCAAAGGGAGTCGCGGTAGGACCGGCGTTTCTCTATACCTCGGAAGCAATTTCACTCAATGTCGTGGAGGCGCAATCCATCTCTTCTGACGAGATCGCTTCCGAGCAGAAGCGCTTGCATGAGGCCTTGAACAGCGCAGCCCAGGAACTTCGCTCGCTGGCGACAAGCCTTCAGAGCAGCATAGGTCAGGCTCACGCAGCAATCTTTGATGCACAGGCGCTCATGTTGAACGATCCTGCTTTACTCGAATCCACATCCCGCATGATTCAAGTTGAGCAAGTTGACGCAGCGAGTGCCTTAGCCAGAACAGGCGAGAGCTACGCTTCCACTTTGGAAACCCTCGATGATCCTCTATTGGCAGCTCGGGCCACCGATGTTCGCGATGCCGTAAGCCGGGCTATAGCGAAATTAGGCAGACAGGCTGTGCCGAGCCAAGTTTTGCAGACGTTGAATCGACCATCGATCATTATCGCCAGAGATTTAACTCCATCCGACACCGCTCAATTACAGCCTGAGTTCGTGCTTGGCATCGCTACCGTCCAGGGAGGGTTTACTGCTCATGCCGCCATTTTAGCCCGCGCGCTTGGCATCCCGGCCATTGCTGGCCTGAATGAAGCAGCGTTGCAGGCCATCGGCTCAGGAGATGAATTGGGCCTGGACGCAGACCAGGCCCTACTCTACCTACAACCCTCACCAGAGATACGTGATCCATTGATACATCGCCTTGCCGAACAACAGCGGCAGCAAGCAGCGCTCAAGGCCTCCTCGAATCGCCTCCCTGCGATCATCTTCAATGGCAGGCACATTCATTTGATGGCAAATATTGGCAGTGAGGCGGAAGCGGAGGCTGCGCGTCAGTGGGGCGCGCAGGGCGTTGGGCTGCTGCGCACGGAGTTCCTTTTCGCCAGGACGCCCACACTTCCAGGGGAAGACGAACAACGCCAATTGTATGCGAAGGTATTTCGCGCTTTCAATGGCAATACCTCAACTCAGGGAAAGCCGCTGGTCGTCAGGACACTCGACGCGGGCGCAGATAAACCAATGCCGGCGCTCAATAGCATCCTTGGTCAGGTGGCGGAAGCAAATCCTGCGCTTGGTTTGCGTGGCATCCGCGTACACCTGGCCTATCCCCACTTACTTGAGCAACAAATCAGCGCGCTATTGTTGGCTGCTGCTGATACGGGAACGCAACTGCGCATCATGTTTCCTATGATAACGACTGTCGAAGAGTTGCAGTTGGCCCGCTCAATTTTTGACCGCGTGTATGAGGAGCTGAGAAATCGCCCGGTGAATGTACCTGCGCATGTTCCTGTTGGTATTATGGTGGAGGTTCCTGCGGCAGCCATAATGGCACGAGAACTGGCTGAACTGGCCGACTTCTTTAGCATTGGAGCGAATGACCTGGTGCAATACACCCTGGCCTGCGACCGTACCAATGTCAACGTTTCCGGCCTCTACAATGCTATGCAGCCTGCTGTGCTACGGCTTATCCACCAGGTGGCCCAGGCCGGGAGACAGGCTGGTAAACCGGTGGCGGTCTGTGGTGAAATAGCCAGTGATGTGCGACTTGCTCCCATCCTGGTGGCCCTGGGTGTGGACGAATTGAGCATGACCCCTACCGCGCTGCCAAATGTCAGGGACGCGATACATCGGATCCCTATACAGAACCTTTCAGAGTTGGCTGAAAGGGTTCTCCAACTCAAGACCGTTGCCGAGGTGGAACAAGCGATTAGCGAAAAAGAAGTTCGTCATTAGTGAGAAGCTGTCGTTCCTGGATAAGCTCTTTTCAACGGTAATCACATCTTCTATGGCCGGGTGCCAGGCAAGTCACCCGAAGAAAGGATGGACACAACCCATGGACTTAGCTGAAGTGCAACATCTCGTCGAATCAGGAAAAGTTGAGTACATCAAAATTGGCTCACCCGATATAGAAGGGGTCTATCGCGGCAAACGCGTTGCCGCAAAGCATTTCTTGAATTCAATTGAAGATGGCTTTGCGCAGTGCGATGTGCTTTTCGGCTGGGATATCGCTGAAAGCGTCCTTCCC
>VBFM01000256.1:0-4004 GCA_005882595.1 Chloroflexota bacterium | reverse complement strand
GCACAGTGATACTCTGCTGCCTCATTCTATTGCCTGCCCCCACGGCGGCCAATTTGCCCAATCTTTCTTGAGCCACAGCAGAAGTCGAGAAAAGTGTACACGGCTATAGAGCCGCTACGCAGATAACATCTGTAGGATCCTACCCGGTTTGTCGTTGCCGCCAATGCCAGGGACGCCCGATACGGCCTCTACAAACGTATTTCTCATAGATACGTGAGTTAGTTACATAAATAAACACATCACTGGATAATTGTAATGCATTGAGGAGAGAGAGAATGAGGTTAGTAACACATAGGTAGGAGAAAGCTCCTACTTCCTTGTCGATGAAGTTAAAAAAAGCTATGCTTGTGTAGGTTGCTCACAAACTACCAGGGTCTAACATAGTAGAGCGTGCGAGAAGAGTAACGGCATGTGCTGGCAATAGGGAGCGTGTGATCATGAGTACAGGACTGCGGCGCATCGGGCGCTATGAACTCTCGAAACGCCTGAGCAGTGGGAAGACGAGCGAGCTGTGGATGGCCTTTGATCCACAGTCGCACAGCTACGTGACCATCAAGGTATTCTATACGAGCGTACAGGCAGACTCTGATTCTATGCTGCAGTTTCGTCAGAGCGTCGAGCGGGTTGCTTCCCTCCAGCATCCCAATATTGTGCGCATCCATGACGTGTTTGTCTTCCCCTCCAGTGACCCAGATAGCCCCACAACCTCGATGGTCTGCATGGTGATGGACTACGTCCAGGGGCAGACCCTGGCGGACCATCTCCATCATGCGCGCAGCATGGGGAAGATCCGGCCCGAAGCTGACCTGGTGCAGCTCTTTACCTCCATCAGCCTGGCGATAGACTACGCCCATCAGCAGGGTATCGTGCACGGGAACCTCAAACCCAGCAATATTCTGCTCAGGAGGGATGCTGATACTGCGGGCCACATCGGAGAACCTGTTCTGACCGATTTTGACTATGTGAGGCTGCTGCGCAACACCGGGAGCACGACCAGTCCTTTCTATCTCTCACCTGAACAAATACGGGGACATCCTGCCACAGAGCGCAGTGATACCTACTCGCTGGGCGTGGTCTTATATGAACTCTGTACCGGCGTCCTGCCTTTTCGGGGAACCAGGCCCATCGCCATTATGATGCAGCACCTGAATGCGCCGCCTACGCCACCCGAGGTCATGAATCCGACGATCTCTTCTGCTCTGACAGGGGTCATTCTGCGCAGCCTGACCAAAGAGCCGGGGCTACGGTTTCCCAGCGCCTCTCTGATGACGGTTGCGCTTGCCCGCGCCCTCAACACGCCCATTCCTGAAGCCCTAAGCCAGTCCACCTCTGCGCCGGAAATCGGGCATGAAGTGAACTACGGCGGTGCACTACAGCCAGTTTCACCAGCTGACGTGACTCCGTTCGTGGAACCGGCACCAACTCGAACGAATGGCGTGAGCGCCCGGACGCATCCAGCCGCAAATGGTGCTGGGACAGCGTTGCCTTTAGCTACTGGACGGCAACGCCGAAGAAAGCGATCACGCGGCATGTGGTATCTCATCGCTTTGCTCGTGCTGGTGACCGCCAGCCTCGGTACGATCGGGACCCTGCTGTTGCTTCCGCAAAATAAGGCCGGTGCTCCAGATCAACTGGTAGGCCATGCCTTCTTTCTCAGCAGTGGACAGTTCAACGCGGACAGCCCCCAGGGCATTAATGATGAACTGCAGCTGACACTCTCGAATATTCCCGACCCGCCCGCCGGAAAAAGCTATTACGCCTGGTTACTGGCCGATCAAAATGTGAGCGAATCCCTGCCGCTGTCGCTTGGTCCATTACGCGTCGACCATGGGAATATACGCTTGCTCTACCCCGGAGACCAGCGCCATACCAACTTGCTGGGAGTGTTCAGCCGTTTTCTAATTACCGTTGATGACGCCCATCAGCCGACGAATAATCCCCTGATCGATACGAGTACCTGGCGCTATTACGCAGTCATCCCCGTCATCCCCAGTCCCGATGATAAGCTGCATTTTAGTATGCTCGATCATCTGCGCCATCTGCTGGTTGACTCGCCTGAACTGGCTATCCGCGGTCTACACGGTGGGTTGGCTTTCTGGTTCGTAAGGAACGCAGCTACCGTCTCGGCATTAGCAAACAGCGCCAGGGACGACTGGCGCAGTAAAGATACGGCCACGATGCATAACCAGGTCATCCGTATCCTGGATTATCTCGATGGCGAGTCATTTGCACAAACCGATCTGCCTCCAGGCACCCCGTTCCTCGCCGATGCTCATACGGCACAGGTCGCCCTGTTGGGGCCTGCCCCACAAAATCCCGATGCTCCTGGCTACGCCTATAGCAATGAAGTTCCACCTGGCTACGTCTACCTCATCAGCGAACATATGGCTGGAGCCATCCAGTCGCCTCAAACAACGTCGGATCAGCGCCAGCTTGCTGTACAGATTAACACGGGGATTGATGGCGTGAAGCGCCTGATTGAGCAGGTGCAGCAAGAGACGAAGCGTCTACTGAGCATGAGCCAGTCGCAGTTGTTACAATCATCGACGCAAGCGCTTCTGAACGACCTGGCGACGCAAGCGCAAGGTGCTTACAGCGGCCAGATCGATCCATCGACCGGTCAGCCCCAGGGAGGCGCTCTGTTGATCTACGGCAATCTGCAGCGGCTGGCGGCCTTTGAGGTCCGACCATTTGTGGTGCCAGGACAATAGGCACGGTTTAGGATGCACCGTTTCCGCTATTGAAAGGGCTTACAGGCGGGTAGACGGGGGAGCTTCTAGAAGCCACCTGGTTCCGGAATAGCTCCCCCTCTTTCCCATGTCGTGACAGATCCGCCTGCATCGCTCCCTTTTCAGTGCAGGAGCTTCAGCGTATTGTCGCAGTCGTCGACGAAGTACACGCCGCTACCGCCGGGGACCACAGCTAAGCCGAAGAGACAGCCAGCGCCAGGAGGGCTGCCGTTGTGTCAGCTTTGCTTGCAATTCGGTGAGGAATTCAGGACGAAGAGCCGCCGCCCCGCTTGAGGCTGCATGAAGGGACAAGGCCATACGATAGATGCGCGCCAGGTCAGGCGTCACCTCCTCTGGAATATGAGCGACGCGACCAGCTTGCAACGCTTCGATGTAGCGTTCTAATGCGAGATAATCCTCAAGGTGTTCCTGGTCTTCCCTAGCCATCGTTTCTTCTCCTCCATGCCTGGTATGCTTGCGCTAATTTGGGCTACGGGTCACAATGTATTCAACGGCGGTGGCGCGTTTGAGCGCGCGCAATTGCAATACTTTGACGTTCGCCTCTGTCAGTCCCAGGCGGGTGGCGGTCTCACGGATCGAAAGATTAAGGAGAAAACGGCAGGTGAGCACGTCGCGGTAATGTGCGGGCAGTGCCTGCATGAGGCGTTCTACTTGTCTCCCACCAGGACCGATTCCCGGCCGTCTCTCGAGCATCTCGCCGCTTACTCATGTACGGTTGCGCCGTGTCAAGATATGTCCTCCACGTGGGAATATCAGGGCCGATGGTAGTACCCACCGGGTGTAGGCGTACTGCCTGATGGTGTGGTGGTCGGGAGGGTGGTGGGGACAACGAACCAGACGTTTCCAAAACCCTCGCCGTTGGCCTGCAAAGGTGCAGAGTCGCCCGAATAGGTATACAAGGGATGGCCATTATAGGCGACCTGGCTGCCATTGGCATCGTTCATCAGGCTAAACGCGCCCGGCAAGGTGGTCGAGACACTGGGCATCGAGGTACTTAAGACTGGGGGCCAGGCACTTGCGCAGCCCCCGCTGCAGACAGAGGTAGGCGTGTCCGAGGTGCGGTAGTAGAGCGTCATTCCCTGCGCATTGGTGAGCACCATCAGCGCTTTGCCGCCCACGGTCAGCGTGGTGGTCTTGATCGTCATGGCAGGTCCGCTGCTGGGCGTGGATGCACTACTGCTGCCCGCGCCGTACCGTCCGCTGCTACCGCTGCTGGGGGTGGAAGAGCCACACGCTACGATGAAAAGTGCCAGG
>VBFM01000255.1:4124-8016 GCA_005882595.1 Chloroflexota bacterium | reverse complement strand
GCTTGCCCCCGCCCTGGAAGCTACCCCGCGCTGCCAGCCGCAACACTAAACATGATCTCGTGACTGGAGAGCCGGGACTCCAGGCGATCAAGTAATTCATTAATGTCGCCGATCTGACGTTGGAGCCAGACACTGAGGTCCTGACCCTCTACGATTTGCCGTGCCAGCGCGGCCTTGACGCGTCTCTCTTCGCGTGGCATGGTGAGCGCCTGGTAGAGCGTCTCCGCGGTATCGGTAATATCTGTTGGCGTGATGGGTAGAGATGCCTTGCCCATTTGCTGGAATGCTCCAGCGGTGCGGGAGAGTACCACCAGGCCATCGCGTTTATTCACCACCGGCCCCTCTTTCGCCACCAGGTTCATCCCATCCATAATGGGGTTCACCAGCAGCGCATCATAATATTGCATGGCCGCCAGCGCCTGGGTGCGATCATTTTCGTAGAACGGGTGGATCGGCGTCCAATTCTCGCTGCCATAGCGCGAGTTGATCTCTTCAACCAGTTTCTTGACCTCGGACGTATACCGTTTATATTTTGCCAGTGTCTGGCGCGATGGCACAAGAAATGCCAGAAAACTGACCTTGCCGCGTAACTCAGGATGTTGTTCGAGCATCAGCGCATAGGCCTGGAAGCCGCGCACAATATTTTTTGTCGGCTCGATACGATCGACCCGCACAATAGTCTTCTCGCCCAGCAGCGGTAAGAGCTTATTCGCCGCTCGTCTCCCGGCCAGGCTTTGTACAAGCCGTTTTTCCTCTGTTACTGAAATCGAGATTGGATAAGCGCTCACCTGCGTGCGGTGTCCTTGCCACCAGACCGCGCTCGCCTCAAAATCAACCACCGATCCTTCCAGCAACGTACGCGCGCCTTCCAGGAAGTTATGCGCATCCCGCTCCGTCTGGAAGCCGATAATATCATTTCCTACCAATCCAATATAGATGGCTCGCGCAATATTGCTGGGCATGAATTGCCAGCAGCGAATATCAGGCCAGGGAATGTGGATGAACTGCTGCATGATGATCGTTGGATGTTGCTCGCGAATCATAGCAGGAGCAAGGTAGAGGTGGTAATCGTGCAGCATGACAATAGGTATTCCCTCACCGCGCACAACTTCGGCATTGACAGCGTCAGCAATCGCGCGATTGGCGACATAATAGCCATTTTGCCAGGCATCCTGCATTTTTTGCACGGGAAAGGCGTTCTCCATAGGATCGTACAGGTAGTGCTGTAAAAACCACAGTAACTGGTTGCTGATCTCCTCGTAGTGTTTGCGATACGCGTTTCGAGGAATAGCCACGTAGCGCAGCTGCATATTCTGTCCATGAAGCGGAGATCGGAACACTCCGCCCTGCTGCTGGGCATCTTTGATAGCAATGCGGTCGCCTTCAGTCATTGCCATCGCCACCCACGTCACATCCATATGTTTTGCCGCGCCCATCAGCGCGGTAACGACACCACCCGGTCCTCGACGATGTTTCAAAACCTCGTCCTGGCTCAAGTAATACTCAACGGGACCCCGATTTGTGGCTATGATAAGACGACTCGCGTGTATCTGCTGCGGTGTTGTTGCAGGTATTCTTAATAATGCGGGCATGGAACAATCCTTTCTTAAGGCACAAACCACCTTCACTAAATATTAATGGCAATGGTTGCTGAAAGTCTCTACCTACCACTATTCACGGGGGGTTCCGCTTTGAGAAGAGACGCGCTTTGTCTCGTTCTCCCCATGAAGATATGTATTGGCGTGTTCTAAAACATGGTTAGCTATGTTCACGCACAGTGATATACGCGTCGTTCCCATGTTTATAGTACCACATTCTTGTGTATGTTGGGTAAGATGTACTAGGTGAATAATACTATCGGGCCGCAGTTTTCGCCTGCTTCCCGTAATTTCCCTTATTATCAGTAATGATAGTTCAGAGAAAGGCCTACAATAATGATACGTATTGACCAGCGTGCACGGACTCAACTACGTCCCGTACACCTCATCGCAGATTTTTTAGACTATGCCGAGGGGTCTGTACTCATCGAAGCAGGTAAGACGCGCGTCCTGTGCGCGGCCAGCATCGAGGAAAAAGTACCGCCTTTCCTGGAAGGGAAAGGTCAGGGCTGGGTCACAGCGGAATATAACATGCTGCCTCGTGCCACGCATACCCGCAGTTCGCGCGAGCGCGATGGGCGTATCAGTGGGCGCACCCAGGAGATCCAGCGCCTGATTGGCCGTTCGCTGCGCGCGGCGGTGGATATGCAAAAATTGGGGCCGCGCACTATCACGCTTGATTGTGATGTCCTCCAGGCCGACGGCGGCACGCGCACCGCTTCGATCACCGGCGCCTATGTCGCGCTTCACCGCGCCTGCTCGCAGCTGGTCAAACGCGGAGTACTTGCCGCCCATCCCGTCAAAGCGGCGGTAGCAGCCGTGAGTGTTGGCGTCGTAGGCGGTGAAATATTGCTCGACCTGATCTACGAAGAAGACTCTCGCGCGGACGTTGATTTTAATGTGGTAATGACCGACCAGCACGAGTTTATTGAAGTACAGGGTACAGGTGAAGGCGGTGTATTCAGCCGTGCCACCATGGATTCCTTAATCGTGCTGGCAGAACATGGCATCGAGCAATTGCTGGAAATCCAAAAACAATTTGTATAGCCGGGGTACTATAGTACCGGGATAGCCAATGGCAATCCGTCCATACGTTTTACAATGTTAGAGAATTAAACTTCCCACCTCGATTATTTGAGAGAAAACACCGGCCTGCCGGACCAGCGGCAGCGTCGAGAGGAGCGCATGTTGAAAGCGAAAACAGACCGGAAATGGTTCTGGCGCATCGTCGATTTTATCAATCCCTTGCGCGATCCCAGCCTGACGGTAGCTGCTGTACTCACCTTCATTGAAGAGGCAGGACAACACGATGCCTGGTACTGGATAATAGTTGTTGCGCTCGTGAACTGGCTGGCTGTACGCGGTATCGTCTGGCTGGTCGTGAATTTTACCTTCGCCAGTACCTTTATTATGCGTCGTGTCTGGTGGGCCATGAAACACCCACGCCTGGCGTGGCGCATCCTGGACGCGGTTGGCCACGAGGAAATCGTCATCGGCGGTCTGCCCGCCTTTGGCGAGGGAATGCTCTTACCAGACGGCTCAACCATCTACAGTATGAGCCCCTCGCTGAATGCTAGTGGCATCCAGGTCCTTGGCGAACTCCCCGCCGGCACAGAAATACCCATGTTGAACATGCCCAATGGGCAGATGGCTCCCAATCTCGCGGCCTTCACCGGCGCTTCCGGCATATTCGGTGGCAATACCTCCGGTGCGCTCCCCGGCGTCANNNNGGCAGCGCAGCCCATGCCCATGGGCTTTCCCCAGCTTGGCCCCAACGGCATGGTTAGCCAGCAGACAACCGATGGCCTTGCCCAGGGCTTTCAAGGGTTCCCGCAGCGCCCCTCCGAAGAGGAAGAGCGTTTGCGCCAGCAGTTAGCCGCCATTACGCGCCTGTTTGACGACTGGATGCAATTCACCGAGGAAAAATGGCGCACCGTCAGCGATAGCCAGCTTGGCTGGAAACCCCTGCGCGGCAGATGGGGCAGCTGGGATGATATTTTCCAGGATGCTTACGCCGCCAAATCGACCGATCAGATGGCGCGAGCGGCTCAAGCGGCCGGTGAGGGAACTACGCGGCGCTTCGAAGTCTCAAAGGACAAGGGATCGGCTGCCTCAGCCGTCGCCTGTTTCATGCGCGATATGATGACCCTGCGCCAGGGGTTAGAGATCATGCAATCTGCCCCAGGTGGTGAAGTGGAAACACCCTCGTTCCAGCAAGCCGTGCAGCCGCCGCAAGCCCCATTTCCTACCAACACCAGTCCCCTGCGCGGCGGTTTCGCCGGTTCGTCACCACG
>VBFM01000255.1:0-3921 GCA_005882595.1 Chloroflexota bacterium | reverse complement strand
CTTGTGCTTGTCCCTGCTCGCCTGCTCGATCCCCAGGGAGGACAAGCACAAGTCCCCCACACATCCACACCCCACCCCTTGTCCCTACGCACTTGATACTCTCTGCGCTCTTCCTGAACCATCATCCAATCCCCAGGGAGGACAAGCACAAGGCCCCCTCCCTACATCACCACACCCCTTGTCCCTACGCACTTGATACTCCTCGCGCTCTCCCTGAACCATAATCCGACTTGCTCCCTCTTTAATCCCCGATGTACAATACTTCCGCAAGTGGTTTTATAACAACGGAGGTTTTTATGTCGAATCCCATAAGTGAGATTACCATCATCGAGGACGTTATGGCGCGCGAGATATTGGACTCGCGAGGTAATCCCACGCTAGAAGTCGAAGTACTCTTGATGGAGGGTGAGCGAGGCATAGCTGCCGTCCCTTCCGGCGCATCCACCGGTGTGCATGAAGCCGTTGAACTGCGTGATGGTGATAAAAGTCGCTACGGCGGGAAAGGCGTGCTTACCGCCGTCAATAACGTGAATGCTACTATCCGAGACACCCTGATCGGATTGGATGCCAGCGACCAGGGTACGCTCGATCAGCTGATGATCGAGCTTGATGGCACTCCCAACAAGGGCTCGCTGGGCGCCAATGCCATCCTGGGTGTCTCGCTGGCCCTGGCAAAAGCCGCCGCCAACGCCTTGCAACAGCCATTATACCGCTACCTGGGCGGCGTATCCGCGCACGTCCTCCCCGTCCCCATGATGAACATCTTGAACGGCGGCAAGCACGCAGATAACTCAACCGATATGCAGGAGTACATGGTCTTGCCCGTAGGCGCACCCACTTTTCGTGAGGCGCTGCGCATGGGAGCCGAAGTCTACCAGGGATTGAAGAAGGTGCTGCACAGCAAAAAGCTCAATACCAACGTCGGTGACGAAGGTGGTTTCGCTCCCTCACTCAGCTCCAACCGCGAGGCGCTGGAAGTCATCGTCGCCGCAATCGAGACCGCAGGCTACAAACCCGGTGTAGATATTTTCCTGGGCATGGACCCCGCCGCCAGCGAATTTTATGAAAATGGCAAATATGCGCTGGCTCGTGAAGGCCGCACCCTCTCCTCCACGGAGATGATCGACCTCTATGAACAGTGGATTGGCGAATACCCCATCATCACCATCGAAGATGGCCTCGCCGAGGACGACTGGGACGGGTGGGCACAACTACGCCAGCGCCTGGGAGATCGCATACAACTCGTAGGCGACGACCTGTTCGTCACCAATACCGCTCGCCTCAAACGCGGCATCCAGGAACGCGCCGCCAACTCGATCTTAATCAAGCTCAACCAGATCGGCACCCTCACCGAGACCCTGGAAGCCATCGAAATGGCCAAACGCGCATCCTTTAGCGCCGTAGTTTCCCATCGCTCCGGTGAAACCGAAGACACCACCATCGCCGACCTGGTAGTCGCCTCCAACGCCGGGCAAATCAAAACAGGCGCACCCGCCCGCAGCGAACGCGTCGCCAAATACAATCGCCTCCTCGTCATCGAAGACGAGCTTGGCGAAAAATCCGCCCAATACGCCGGATTTTCAGCCTTTTACAACGTCCCTGCCCTCTACGCAAGGACCAAATAACAATGTCAAAAGAGAGGTCATATGGTAACAGAAAATAAAGCATCAAAAACCAACACACAGGAACGCCGCACAGCGCACGCAATCCACTACAACATCAGCTACATCATCCAGGGCGCCGAACATGGCACCGCAGGCGCCATCGTCCTACTCCACGACATCATCGGCGGCGCACACACCTGGGAAAACATCCTCCCCAACCTGGCAGGCATCAACCGCGCCATCTACGCCATCGACATGCTTGGCTATGGCCAATCCGACCGTCCCTGGCCCGCCGACACCTCCATCTGGGGACACGCCGATTGCATGGCCTTCCTGCTCAAAGAACTCAACCTCACAAACATAGTATTAGTTGGACAGGGCATCGGCGGAGGAGTAGCCCAGATCCTGGCAACACGTCTCGCCCCCGAACGTGTCGACGCCTTGGTCTTGATCAATACCATCTGCTACGAATACACCTTCGCCCCCGACTGGCCTCTGCCCGATATGAAGAAGCACCAGGACCCCGACCTCCCCAAACATCTGAGCGTCGAGGACATGATCCACGAACTGCAGTCGACCATATCCAACGGGGTCTACAACACAGACCCTTTCAAAGATGCCATCGACACCTATATCCAACCCTGGAATAGCGAACTGGGCAAAGAATTACTTCTGCAACAGGTTCGCCTGCTGCACCCCAACTATAGCAACGCGGTCTCAACCGACCTGAAAGTCATGCACAAGCCAACCTTGATTATCTGGGGCGAAAAAGACGCCCAAATCCCCCTGAAATTCGCCCAGCGCCTGCATCGCGAAATCCCCGAATCCCACCTGGTCATCATACCTAACGCCGGCCACATGGTCCTCTTCGACGCCCCCGAACGCGTAGCCAGCGCCCTCTCAGATTTCATAGCCCGGTTATAAAACAACAAAAACAAGCAGGAATGCCAAGAATTCTCAGGGCGACCGCAAGGGTACGCCCCTACAATACACGATAACCTCTCCGTTGTATTGTAGGGGCGTACCCTTGCGGTCGCCCTGGTTCTTGTCGCTGGTTCTTGTTGCCCTGGTTCTTGTCTGCCAATCACATCAAGCTTGCACTAGGACGCCAGCCTCACACGATCCTTCTCTTTATCTTTATCCGAAGACCCATAGCCCCTTTTATTACTGCCCCGCTTGCCCGCAGACCTCCCACCCCGCTTTCCATCCTGCTCGTGCTCAAACGCCTCGGAGCAGCGATTATACTCCTCCGCCAACAGAATATAGGTATCGTACATCTGCTCAAGCACATCCAGCGCCTCGCCTCGCTGCTCCGCCATCACCAGGTCGTG
Organism: Chloroflexota bacterium; assembly: GCA_005882595.1. Lineage (GTDB taxonomy): Bacteria > Chloroflexota > Ktedonobacteria > Ktedonobacterales > Ktedonobacteraceae > VBFM01. The sequence goes on along the minus strand of VBFM01000255.1, from coordinate 986 downwards.
CCATTGCTGCTGCATATTTTTTTCGGCGCATTCAAGTTCTTGTAAGGTCACTGTCTGTTACCCCCAGTCACTAACCCCGCACCTCCACCTATCCCTCGCTTACGACGCTTTACTTCGACGAGACGGTTGGTGGAGAGTGCGTCCGATGCTGCAACCTCCACCTATCCCCCGCCTACGACGCTTTACTTCGACTCTGACGCTGCTCATTATACTCATGGCTCAGCTGCACAATCAGCTCTTTCGCATTCGCATACGTCAGCCTGTCCATATTCTCAGGCTCCGGCCTGCCCAGGTGCTGGCACAGCTTGCGCAAACTCGTAAGCTGCTGCTCGGTAGCCGGCGCACTCGCCATATTCTCATCCGCCTGGCTTGTTCCTTGCAGCCTGCCTGACTGCGCCGCGGTAGCACCCAGTGCGTTGGCAGGCTGGCTATCAAGAGGTTCACCATTCGCCCCCGGCCTTACCGAAGCGATAGCTTTCCGCCCATTCCCGCCGCTCTCACTCCCAGCCGCCGCCCGCTCTCGGTCTACCGGAGCATCAACAATCCGGTGCTGTTCATCAAGCTCGGGAGCAAACTGCGTGCCATATCCCAACCCTGCCAGCGCTCTACCTATCGCGCCCGTCTCAGCCTTTTCTAAAAAGTCAGGGAAACTCGCCGCCTTCTCGGATTTGGTGCCTGTAGCCACCCCCCCCTTGCCGTCCTTGACCACCGCGCGAAATATCGCAATGCCATTCGCGCGTTTGATCACCTTTTCACTGCGCCGGGTATCATTGTTCCAGGCATATCCCTCTTCCTCGGTCTCACGATCAAGATCAAGATGAATCATCTCCGTCTCAATCGTGCCCTGCGGGCACTGCTCCCGGAACCACACCAGCCTCCACTGCACCGGCAAGTAATCCGCAGAACCATTCCGATTCTTAATCTGCATCAAGTGTTCATTCGGATTGAACGAGCGAACCGGCTGCTCCGCGCGTTCATTCTTGTCA
>VBFM01000254.1:348-4521 GCA_005882595.1 Chloroflexota bacterium | reverse complement strand
CTCGCCCACCCGCGTCTCCGCCATCTGGCCCTAAATCGATGAGCCAGTCCGCGCTTTTGATCACTTCCAGGTTGTGTTCAATCACCACAATCGAGTTGCCCGCGTCGACGAGACGCTGCAAGACCTGCAGGAGGCGCTCCACGTCTGCGAAATGCAGCCCGGTGGTTGGCTCATCCAGGATATACAGGGTGCGCCCCGTCGCTCGCTTAGACAGTTCTGTCGCCAGCTTGACGCGCTGCGCCTCGCCGCCAGATAAGGTTGTCGCCGGCTGCCCCAGGCGCATATAGCCCAGGCCCACGTCGTTCAGCGTCTTCATCTTATTGTAGATCGAGGGAACATTGGCGAAAAAGCTCGACGCCTCTTCTACCGTCATATCCAGCACATCGGCGATGCTCTTGCCCTTGTAGTGAATCTCCAGCGCCTCGCGGTTGTAGCGTTTCCCCTTACATACCTCGCACGGCACGTACACATCGGGCAAGAAGTTCATCTCAATCTTGACGATACCCTCACCCTTACAGGCTTCGCAGCGTCCACCCTTGACATTAAAGGAGAAACGACCCGGCAGGTATCCACGAATGCGCGACTCCGGCACCTGGGCAAACAGATCGCGAATGCCTGTGAAAGCGTTAGTGTAGGTAGCGGGATTCGAGCGCGGCGTGCGACCGATGGGTGACTGATCGATGTCGATGATCTTATCCAGGTATTCTATGCCCTCGATCGCGTCATGCGCTCCTGGTTTATCATGCGCGCGATAGAGCGAGTGGGCTATCTTGCGATAGAGAATATCCGTAATCAGCGTACTCTTGCCAGAACCAGAAACACCCGTCACCACCACAAATTTCCCCAGCGGTATCTCGACATCTATATTTTTCAGGTTATTTTCGCGCGCACCCTTAATGAGTAGCGACTTACCATTGCCCTCGCGCCGCTTTTCTGGCAAAGGAATACACCTGCGCCGCGATAGGTAATCGCCGGTTATGGAGTCGGGATTGGCGATAATCTCTTTGTAAGTCCCTTCCGCGACCACCTTCCCGCCGTGTTCACCGGCGCCTGGGCCAATGTCAATGATGTGATCGGCGGCCCGCATGGTATCCTCGTCATGCTCAACCACCAGCAGGGTATTCCCGAGGTCACGTAACCGCAGCAGCGTCTTTATCAGGCGCGCATTGTCACGCTGGTGCAGTCCGATGCTTGGTTCATCCAGGATGTACAACACGCCCATCAGACCGGAGCCGATCTGCGTTGCCAGGCGAATGCGCTGCGCCTCACCACCGGAAAGACTGGCAGCGGCGCGGTCCAGGCTCAGGTAATCCAGCCCTACATCCACCAGGAATTGCAGCCTGGACCGTATCTCTTTCAGCACTTGCCGCCCAATAAAACGCTCGCGCTCGGTCAATGTCACTTCGACCATTGGGCCGTCCGGATCAATGGGTGTCAGTGGATCGGCCAAAACAGGGGCAGTAGTAACACCTTTGCCATTCTTCTTACCATTACCATTCAAAGCATACACATTGGAAGGAGTGGGCAGCGATGCCGCATCTGCTTCCAGTTCCTGAAAGAAGCGCTGCGTATTCACAATGGAGAGCCGCGTCACCTGCACGATATTGTGCCCACCCACCGTCACCGCCAGCGCCTCAGGTTTCAAACGCGCGCCGTGACAATCGGGACAGATGCGCGCCGACATATACGCCTCGATCTCCTCACGAATACTCTCGCTATCGGTCTGCTTGTAGCGGCGATCAAGGCTGGGTATGACTCCCTCAAAGTTAATGGTATAGCTGCGCGTCCCCCCATGCTGCGGCGTATAGCGAATCGTCAACGGCTCAGAGATACCGTATAGCACGGCCCTGCGCTGCTCCTCCGTCAGATCACGCCATGGAGTATGCAAACTGAACTGGTACTTCTTCGCCAGCGCATCAAGAATAGCTGCATGCCACTGGCTGCCGTTCACGACCTTGCTCCAGGGCGCGATCGCTCCTTCCAGCAGGCTTAGCTCGGGATGCGTGACAATCAGCTCCGCGTCAATCTCCTGCTGCGTTCCCAGTCCGGTGCAGGTTGGACATGCGCCGTGCGGGCTATTAAAGCTAAAGGTGCGCGGCGCAATTTCTGGCAGGCTGATGCCGCAGTACACACAGGCAAATTTCTCCGAGAACAGAATCTCTTCCCCATCAACGATGGAAACCAGTACCACACCATTTCCCAGCTTCAACGTCGTCTCCAACGAATCGGAAACGCGCTGCCGGAAATCCAGGTCAACTTCCTGTGGCTGCTCGGGAGTATTTTCGGGCGCAATGAATTGCGCCCCTACGCCATCCATCTCATCCCTATCTGCGTTCACATCATATAGCGCCGGACGTTCCGCCACCTTCTTGTAGGGGCGCAATTCGTTCCTTGCAGCCTGCCTGACCGCAGGTAGAGACGCAGTCTCGTTGGCAGGCTGGCTATCAATAGGTTCGCCAACATTGCGCCCTTGTCCCCGCCGAATTACCAACCGGTCAACCACCACTTCAATGGTATGTTTTTTCTGCTTATCGAGTTCGATCTCGTCGCCCAGATCGTAAATCGTCCCATCGACACGCACGCGCACATAGCCCGCGCGCCGCATCTCTTCGAAGATTTGCTTGTATTCGCCCTTGCGTCCCTGCACCAGGGGTGCAAGCAGCAAAATACGCGACCCCTCCGGCAGATTGAGTACCGCGTCCACAATTTGTTGGATCGTCTGCTGGGTTACCTCCCGTCCACACTTGGGACAATGCGGATGACCAACACGCGCATAGAGCAGGCGCAGATAGTCATAGATCTCGGTTACGGTACCAACCGTTGAGCGGGGATTATGCGTTGTGCCTTTCTGGTCGATAGAGATAGCAGGGGATAGTCCGTCGATATGATCGACGTCGGGCTTCTCCATCTTATCCAAAAATTGGCGGGCATAGGCGGACAACGACTCAACATAGCGGCGTTGTCCCTCGGCAAAAATGGTATCAAAGGCCAGGCTACTCTTGCCTGACCCTGAGAGGCCGGTAATCACCACCAACCTATCACGGGGAATAGTGACATCAATATTTTTCAGGTTATGTTCGCGGGCGCCGCGTATAACGATTTTATCCTGGGGCATACAACTAGACCACCCATCACGCAGATGTATCATTCCTTGTACACCTGCTAAATTTGATACAAACGTTCGATATCGAGATTATACCATACTCTCTGAGGCGAGAGGTTCTCAAACACCAGGAAGATAATGGCACTCGTAAAGATGAGACGTTTTGACACACTTCTATATATTAGAACGCAAAAGGAAATAGCCTTTATTTCCTAATGGTCGTGTTCTCTGCCTACAGACTTGACTATACCAGCTAATTCCTGACACCTTGTGTCATAAGGAAAACATCCTGCTCAAATAGCCAGGATAGGCCATATTTCCTAGCAATGTAGCCAGAATTCGTCCGATAATACTACACTAGAAACAGCCTGGTCACCAATCAACCAGGTAGCCGAATGCGGCTCACGCGCCGTAACTTTCGGATAACACATATCGTATAATGAGGTAGAAGCGGCACATACTCATCAAATTAACCCGATTCGCCTGGGGGAGATGCATGAAACCAGAACTTGATTTTGAAAAAAAATATCGCCTGGTGCGTGAGGTGATCGAAACGATCGTCCTCACCATCCTCATGTTTCTGGTCATTCGCTTTGCCGTGCAAAACTTCAACGTCGAAGGCACCAGCATGGAACCCAGTCTGCACGATACCGAACTCATCCTGGTAGACAAATGGACGTACCTGTTCCACCCACCCCAGCGTGGCGATGTGATCGTCTTTGTCGCTCCACCGGACCCCAACCTGGATTATGTCAAACGTATCATCGGCGTACCGGGCGATAGAATTACTATCGATAACACAACGGTCATTGTCGACGGCATCACCCTCAAAGAGAGCTATGTTGACCCTGCCAACCAGGGTAACATCTTCAACTATAAGAACATCCATAACATGCTTGTTCCACCCAATAAGTATTTCGTCCTGGGCGATGATCGCATACGCAGCTCTGATTCAAGAGATTGGGGATTTGTACCACGCAACAATATCATTGGGCGCGCCGCTCTTGTCTATTGGCCGCTTCATGAGGATAACTACGGCTTCCTCCCCAACGTCTCATCGGTCTTTGCCA
>VBFM01000254.1:0-313 GCA_005882595.1 Chloroflexota bacterium | reverse complement strand
CTCCTGTCGTTTTCTTCGCATTCACTCTGAACCAGAAGCAGCGCTTCCGTCGAAAACATTCACCTGTGCCTCAATTGAAAGAGCCAGACTTCCCCATTTCGTAGGGACAAGGAGTGGGGCGCGGCTGATGTGGGGGCCTTGTGCTTGTCCTCCCCGAAGTCCTCCCCCTGTCCCTCCACCTGGGAAAACCCTCCCGGTGTAAGCCCTGGGGGTCGCCCCATAGGCGCTAACTTAAGCACTTGAATAAGAGAAGACCAAAGCAGAGCCAGCCGGAGCCAGCAGCGGTTGAGCCTGGAGCAGGCGGCGGATGATC
>VBFM01000253.1:10205-13946 GCA_005882595.1 Chloroflexota bacterium | reverse complement strand
CTCTCGCGCGACGCCGAGGCCAGGCGTTTGCTTGCCACAACCGTCTCAGTTGAGCGCTGCATCGAAATTGTCACGAATGGATGGGAGTACGTACCGGAGCCTGGCGTCAGGCAAGTCTTGCTGATTCCCTCCGTTATCATACGCCCCCAGGTGTATAGCGTGGACTATCACGAGGTGAAAATCCTCTGCTACCCGGTCGCCGACGAATACATCACCGGCGACTTTGAAGCTCCCTCCGTTCGTCTGGTACGCCTGGTGAAAGCCCTGGGTGATGAGCGTCGTTTGCGCATCCTGAAAAGATTAGCAACAGGCTCATATACCCTGCAACAGCTGGCAGACTACTTCGAAGTCGGAAAGACCTTGATGCATCATCACCTCGTCGTTTTGAGAGCAGCCGGGTTAGTCCATTTGCTGGGAGATGATAACAAGAAGTATCGCCTGCGACGGGACACGTTGGCTCAACTGGCTCCGCTCCTCGAGGGCTATCTCCTGGACAAGCCCTTGTAACGCTGTATTCAGAATGATCTTTTTGCCTATCGTACTCTACACTTGACTCCTGGAATCGTTGGACTCACCTTTACCCTGGGCAGCGCTGGCTTTGTCCTGGGGGCGGCCACGGCATCGGCGATTACGCGCAAGCTTGGGAGTGGCCCGACGCTCGTGTTCTCCAGCCTGCTCGGAACGCTTTCCTACCTGGTCATTCCCCTGGGCTTGCTTGGCGCACCTGTCTTGTGGATTGGACTCTTCCGTTTGTTCCTGGGCCTGCACATACCCACTTACAATGTAAACACCCTAAGTTTGCGGCAGATGGTTATACCCGCCAAATTGCAGGGACGAGTGGCTGCTACCGCGCTGACGCTGGCCTTTGGCTCGTTGAGCCTCGGTTTCCTTCTCGGCGGCCTTCTAGCATCCTCCTGGGGCCTGGTCGCAACCATCATTTGCGGAGGAATAGTGTTTTTAATCGGCTCGCTCCCGCTGCTCAGCAGAGTAATCGTGAGCTACAAGAATCCCTCATCCGCAGTGGTTAGCGCTCACCTCTAAAATGCTTACTAACCGTCGCGATAACCGCCAGAACCGCTTGCGGAGCGAATGTCACCAGCACCGTTGGAACAGGACCAATCGCCTGTAGCAACAAGCCCGTGATCGCCAGCCCAACAGGTTCGCTGCCGAAGGCGATGAGGCGGAAGACGCTGTTCACTCTGCCCTGCAGATGATCAGGGATGATGGACAGGCGATAGGCGAACTGCACCGACATGTAAATGGGTACGACGATGAAGCTCAAGCCCGTCGCTATGCCCAGCAGCAGCGGGTTGGTCGCGAAGGCGATGAGCAGCCATGTCAAGGCCCACAGCCAGGTAGCGCCGATCATCAGTTGCCCAAAACGAAAGTGCCTCTGAAGCGGCGTGACCAGGAATGCTCCTACAATGCTGCCAATGCCAGCACCCGCGAAGATCAGGCCTATGGCGAATGACGAGGCGTGCTGACCCTGCGCCATGACGATCAGGATCAGCGCGTAGCCCGACACCGGCAAGATCAATCCGCCAGTGAGCAGCGCTATGAAACGAATGACCGGGGCGCGCCAGAGCCAGGTCAGCCCTTCGCCAATTTCCGCCCACAAATGGATCGGCTTCGCGTCCCGCTCTTCCTGAAACTGCTTCTTGATAAAGAAGAGTGACAGCACTGAGATTCCATAGGAGATGGCATCCGTCAAAAATGGGATGGCTCGACCGATGCCATAGAGGATGCCACCAAACGACGGGCCGATCATGCCTGAGACCGAGTCAAGCACCATATTCTGCGCCGCCGCACCTGGAAGCTGCTCCTTGGTCACAACCTGGGGAAGACAGGCCGTTTCCGCGAGGCCGAAAAAGGTGAACAGGGTACCTTCTACCAGCGAGACAATAGCCAGCTGGATGATCGTCAGATGGCCCAGCACGAGCGCGACGGGGATGCTCCCCAGCGCGAGCGCGCGACCCGTATCACACAGAATCATGACGCGCTTGCGATCCCAGCGATCAACCAGCGCACCGGCAGGAAGGATGAACAGCGCGTAGGGCAGCCCGCGCAGTGCGGCGATTAACCCGGCCTGGGCGGGCGAATGAGTTATTGCGAGTACCAGCAGTGGAAAGGCGAGCATTGAGACGCGCGTTCCGATGCTCGAGACCATCTGGCCGCTCCAGAGCAGCATATAATCGCGATTACGCCATAGGGTAACTCGTTTTTCTGGGAAGGTAGCTTCTTCTCTATTGCCCACCTTCCCTACCGTACCTGGGACTTCTTGAACCTGTGACATGGTAACACTCCCGTAACATCCTGTATCCTTTGAACAACCGAAAACACAGTAGAGTGAGAGAAGCGGCAGGTACGCTCTTTAGGAGAGATGCGACGGGTTGGAGTGCCATAGAGATGGCGCAGGTCAGTCGATCAGCAACGGGGGAGACGTACCCGGCAGGATACGCCGAGAGAATGAAAGTGAGGCAGAAAAGCGGTCTGGTCATCCATGTAGGAGGATACTACTCACCTCATAGAAGTGTGAGTAGCGCACCTGGACAATATGGAGCCACTTCCTGCCGCGCAAGCCCGGCGTATACGCTCACGCGGCAAAGGCAATCATTTGTATGAAGTCTGGCAGTAGAAATCGCATTTTCATAGCTCAATAGTAACATGCTCATGCGCCAAAGGTCAAGCTTTGGGCCAGCCATGCCTCTATGTGTTCCATGTGTTCACGGGAGTGGCCAAAGGAATTTCCCTTTGCATAATCTCAAGTAGTTCAGCTTTATCCATTGGTTCTTTCCCCCTAATCAGTTGAACTGTCGATCTCGATTGGGGTAGGTAACATGTAGGGGCGCAATAAATTGCGCCCCACATCCCATCTGAACCTCGTAAACTAGAGCAAAGTCCCACGCAGTACCGTTATTGCCTGTCCGCCAAGAAGCACCCGATCACCGTCCAGCCGAACCCGCACCACACCTCCGCGGGCCGAGGCTTGATAACCAACCAGCTCATCTCTACCGAGCCGTTTGCTCCAGAATGGGCTGAGGCAGCAGTGCGCCGAACCGGTGACCGGGTCTTCATTGACGCCCACAGTAGGAGCGAAAAAACGCGAGACAAAATCATAGCCGCCCGAACTGGCGCGACTGGTGACAATCACGCCCCGCACCGGAATCTTCCCCAACAGCGTGAAGTCCGGCTGCATCGTGCGCACTATCTCCTCCGACTCGACCTCCACCAGGTAATCAAAGTGGCTCCTACCCACATACTTCACCGTAACGCTCAGCGCCTCGATCAATCCAGCCGGGGCTTCCGTCGGAACCTCTGGCTTGGCGGGAAAATCCATCTCGATCCAATCGCCTCGCCGGTCAGCCGTGAGCAGCCCGCTCAACGTATGAAAACGCGCCTGTTCACCTGGCTTCAACAAGTCTGTCTCCCACAAAATATGTGCGCTGGCAAGCGTGGCGTGTCCGCACAACTCCACCTCGACTGCGGGCGTGAACCAGCGCAGGTTATAGCCTCCATCTATTTTGAGCAGAAAGGCTGTCTCCGATAGATTTATCTCTTTGGCAACATCTTGCATCCATCGCGCATCTCGCTCCTCCGGCAACACACATACGCCCGCTGGATTGCCCGCAAAAGGCTTGTTCGTGAATGCATCCACCTGGTAAATGATCTGTCCCACATGCTCTTTCATCATGCTGGTTACTTCTCTATCGTACTCTTGGTATTCCGCTCTCCATCATACGA